>JAUNAY010000143.1 GCA_030527385.1 Fusobacterium sp.
TAGATACTATTAAAAAATCTAAAAATATTATAGTTACTGTTAAAGATAATGGAAGAGGTATTCCAGAAGATTATCTTGAAAAAATATTTGAAAAGTTTATTCAAGTTAAAGTCTCAAATGATGGAAAAATTGAGGGAACAGGTTTGGGGCTATCTATTTGTAAGGAAATTATAAAAGCACATCACGGGGAAATATGGGTAGAAAGCACAGTTAATGAAGGAAGTACATTCTATTTCTCTTTAAGATGTTTTGAATAATTTAGATTATTAAAGGAGGAGAGTGTACAATAGATAACTATTGTACAACAAGATATGGGAAAAAAAATATTGATTGTTGACGATGAAAAAAATATTAGAACAACTTTAAACTATTGCCTTTTAAGTGAAGGATATGAAATTGACTTTGCTGTTAATGGAGAGGAAGCAATCGAAATTCTTATTCAACAAGAGAAAAAATATGATTTAATCTTACTTGATATAAAGATGCCTGGTATTGATGGTATGGAAGTTTTAAGAAGATTAAGAGCTTGTAAAAACAACACTGAAATTATTATGATGACAGCTTATGGAAGTATTAAAGAAGCTGTTGAAGCAATAAAATTAAATGCTGTTGACTTTATTGGTAAACCATTTACTCCAGATCAAATTAAAGAGTTAATTAAAAAAGTTTTCTATCGTGAAGATTTAAAAGAAAAAGAAAACTGTTCTTTTGAAGAGTATATTGAACTTGCTAAGCTACAAATTACTAATGGTAATTTAACTAAAGCTAAAGAGATGTTAGAAAAAGCTGTTAGTAAAAATGTAAGTTCTCCTGAAACATATAATCTTTTAGGTATTATTGCTGAAAGTGTTGGAGATTTAGAAAATGCTCAAAAACAATATAGAGCTTCTTTAGCATTTAATCCATCTTATGAACCTGCTATATGCAACTTAGAAAGAGTTACAAATGCTGGAGAATCAAAAGATTTTAATTTAGGTTAAGGTAGGTAAATATGAATAAAAGAGAGATGGACTATATTATAATAATTGGTTGTGGAGCTTTCGGTGCTAATGTGGCTGAATATCTTTCTACGCAGAAAAAAAGTGTGGTTGTAATAGATAAAAAAGAAAATTCTTTTGAAAAATTAAGTGAAAATTTTAGTGGCTTTACAATAGAGGCTGATGGAATTGAAAAAGATACTCTTTTACTTGCTAATATTGAGCGTGCTGAAATAGTTATCACGGCAACAAATGATGATAATACAAATCTTATGATTGCACAAATAGCTAAAAAAATATATAATGTTCCTAAAGTAATAGCTAGAGTTTTTGATCCAACTAGAGAAAAAATCTATGAAGATTTTGGAATTGAAACTATTAGTCCTATTAGTTTATCAATAGAAAAATTTAAAAGCTTAGTGTAAAGGAGATTGAAAAATTGAATATTATAATTGCTGGAGAAGGAAAAGAGATACATTTCCTTATAAAATCATTTACTTCAAAGGGACACGAAGTTATTGTTATCAACAAAGATGAAGAAACTTGTAAAAAAATAGCTCGGATTCACGAGACTATCACCGTAGTCTGTGGGGATCCAACTAAATTAGATATTTTAAACGATTCTGGAATTGTATATGCTGATATGATTATTGCTCTTACTTCCCAAGATCCAGATAATCTTATAATATGTCAAACTGCTAAAAATATATTTAATGTTAGAAAGACTTTTTCCATTGTAAACGATCCTGAAAATGTTGAAATATTTAAACAATTGGGACTAGATACTGTAATAAGTACTACTGATATTATCTCAAGAATGATTGAAGAGAAAATTTCATTAGAAGAGATTACAAACCTTTTATCTGTTGAAGAGGGAAAAGTTTCTATATTTGAAATAGTTATGGTTGAAGATAATCCTGTAATTAATAAAAAGCTTTCTGAAATTAATCTTCCAAATGATGCTATTATCAGTTGTATTCTTAGAGGAAGCGATGCTATTATACCTAGAGGTAATACAACAATTTTAGCTGGAGATAAATTGATAATACTTTCTCTCCCTGCTGTACAAGCAGATATTTTAAAAGTATTGAAAGGAAGTATATAATAATGTCAGGATTAGAATTTTTATATAAAAGATATAGAACCATTTTAGGATATTCAGGTATTATTTTTATAGGGGTTGGAATTTCTTTGTTGTTACCACTTTTATTAATTCCTATATATCCCTATAAATTAAATGAAATAAAGGCATTTTTACTTTCATCTTTTATTTCCATAGTTTTGGGAATAATTTTAAAAAGAAATCTAAAAAAAGGAAACGATAACTCTCTTTCTATGCAAGAGGGAGGTATTATTGTTTTGGTTTCGTGGGTAGGGGCAGTGTTTTTATCTGCTCTCCCTTTTGTTTTTTCTGGAGATCTAAATCTTGTTCAAGCTGTTTTTGAAACTACAAGTGGATATACTACAACTGGATTATCTGTTGTAGATGTGGCTAATGCTTCACATATGGTTTTACTTTGGAGAAGTATTATGCAATTTTTAGGTGGTGTTGGACTTATTGTTATTATGCTATCTATGATTATAGGTCCTGATGGTTTAGGGCTTTATAATGCAGAGGGAAGATCTGATAAATTAGTTCCCCACATAAGAAAAACTACTTCTATGATTATGATTATCTATATAAGTTATATTGTAGCTGGAGTTTTACTTTATGTTATTGCTGGAATGCCACTTTTTGATTCTATCAATCACTCAATAGCTGCTGTTTCAACAGGTGGATTTTCTACAAAAGTTGAAAGTATTGGATATTATGATAGTGTTGCTATTGAACTTATAACCATTATACTTATGCTTTTAGGAACTATTAACTTTGCTGCTCACGCTATTTTATGGAAAGGTAAAGTAAAAGAGTTTATACAAATTGGAGAGTTTAAAATGCTAATGTTCTGTCTAGCTTTTTCTACGCCAATTGTTCTTTATTTTACTACTTTAGATATGTTTACAGATTTTAGTAAAAGTTTAAGAGTGGCAATATTTGAAATAGTATCTGCTATATCAACTACTGGATTCTCTACTGTTCCTTATTTTGATTGGAATGATTTAGGAGTATTTATGCTTACATTTGTTATGCTTATTGGTGGAGGAACAGGATCTACTGCTGGTGGTATCAAACAATATAGAGTCTATGTACTTTTAAAGACATTATGGTGGGATATAAAAGGATTTTTACTTCCTAAAAATGCTGTAAAACAACACTATATCAATAGACCTGAAGGGAGATATTATATTAATGATAAACATAGATCTGAAGTATCTACTATCTTAGTAATCTATCTACTTATGTTTGTTATCTCTATAATTATTCTTATGGGATATGGATATGGACTTCGTGAAAGTATGTTTGAAATTGCTTCTTGTTTAAGTACTGTTGGACTTTCTATTGGTATTACATCTCCAGATGCAAAATCAGGGGTTCTTATTACTGAAACGATAATGATGTTTTTAGGTAGACTAGAGTTTTTAGTAGTGTTCTATTCATTAATGAAA
>JAUNAY010000144.1 GCA_030527385.1 Fusobacterium sp.
TTCCAGGACCATCTACTGTTCCAAAACTTTCATAAGAATGTATATTTCCTATCATCTTCATTCCTCCTTTAAAATTACAATAATTTCAGCTAAAAAAGGGGCATAATGCCCCCATTTTAATTTTATTACATTTTGCTATTAATTGTTCTTGAAAGAACGTCTAACTGTTGTTCTCTAGTCAATCTTACAAAGTTTACAGCATATCCAGAAACTCTAATAGTCAATTGAGGATATTTTTCAGGATTTTCCATTGCATCTTCAAGTAATGATCTATCAAATACATTGACATTTAGATGTTGTCCTCCTTGTGGAGTAAAATATCCGTCCATCATAGAAACAAGATTTTCTATTCTAATTTCAGGTGTTTTTCCAAGTGCACTTGGAGCTATTGCAAATGTGTATGATATTCCATCGTTTGCGTGGTGGAATGGAAGTTTAGCTACTGATGCTAAAGATGCTATTGCTCCTCTTGTGTCTCTTCCATTCATAGGGTTTGCTCCTGGAGAGAATGGAGCTCCTGCTCTTCTTCCATCTGGAGTATTTCCTGTTTTCTTTCCATATACAACATTTGAAGTTATTGTAAGTATAGATTGAGTTGCTCTTGAATGTCTATATGTTTCGTGAGTTCTTAGATAATTCATAAATTTTTCTGTTATCATAACAGCTAAATCATCTGTTGAGTCTTCATCATTTCCAAATGGAACATATTCTCCTTCTCTTTCAAAATCTACAATAAGTCCATCTTCATTTCTTATAACTTTTACTTTGCTATCTCTTATAGCTGCAAGAGAATCTGCTACAATTGAAAGTCCTGCTATTCCAGTAGCTTGAGTTCTTTCGATATCTAAATCGTGTAATGCCATTTCAAAAGCTTCATAAGCATATTTATCGTGCATATAGTGAATTATTTTTAGTGCATTTACATAAACTCCTGCAAGCCACTTCATCATTTGCTCAAATTTTTCCATTACATCATTAAATTCAAGATATTCTCCAGTTACAGGAGCAAATTTAGGTGCTACTTGAGCTCCACTTTTTTCATCTCTTCCACCATTTAAAGCATATAATAAAGTTTTTGGAAGATTTGCTCTAGCTCCAAAGAATTGCATTCCTTTTCCTATTTTCATAGGAGATACACAACAAGCTATACCATAATCATCTCCAAATTCTGGTCTCATCAAATCATCATTTTCATATTGAACTGCTGATGTATCAATAGATACTTTAGCACAGAAATTTTTCCAGTTTTCTGGAGAGTTAACTGACCATAAAACTGTCATATTTGGTTCTGGAGCTGGTCCTAAATTATATAGAGTATGTAAATATCTAAATGATGTCTTAGTTACTAATGTTCTTCCGTCTACTCCTTGTCCTCCAAGAGATTCTGTTGTCCAAGTAGGATCTCCAGAGAATAGTGCATCATATTCAGGAGTTCTTAAGAATCTAATTATTCTTAATTTTATAATAAATTGATCTATTAATTCTTGAGCTTCTTTTTCTGTGATAACTCCATTTTCTAAATCTCTTTGAATATAAATATCTAAGAAAGTTGAAGTTCTTCCTAATGACATAGCAGCTCCGTCTTGATCTTTTACTGCTGCTAAATATCCAAAATATAGATATTGTACTGCTTCTTTTGCATTTTCAGCTGGTCTTGAAAGATCAAATCCATAAGCTTGTCCCATTTTTACAAAACTTTTTAAAGCTTTTATTTGTTCAAAAATCTCTTCTCTTCTTCTTATTGTTTCATCGTCCATCTCTGCAACTTCAAGAAGTTTCATCTGTTGTTGTTTATCTTCTATAAGTCTATTTACTCCATAAAGAGGAACTCTTCTATAATCTCCTATTATTCTTCCTCTTCCATAAGCATCTGGAAGTCCAGTAATAATTCCTGATTTTCTACAAGCTTTCATCTCATCTGTATAAGCTGAAAATACTCCCTCATTATGTGTTTTTCTGTATTTTGTAAATATCTCTTCAGTTAGAGGATCTATTTGATACCCAAAAGCTTCTAAAGAGTTTTTTACCATTCTTAATCCACCTTTAGGGAATATTCCTCTTTTTAAAGGTGCATCTGTTTGAAGTCCTACAATAACCTCTGCATCTTTGTCAATATATCCAGCTCCATAAGCATCAATAGCTTGAGGAAGTTTTGTTTCTGCATCATAAATTCCTTTTGCTCTTTCAACTTTAAACATCTCTGTAAGTTTATCCCATACTTTTTTAGTATTCTCTGTTGATCCCTCTAAAAAAGAATCATCTCCTGTATATGGAGTATAGTTGCATTGAATAAAATCTCTTACATTAATCTCTTCTTGCCAAAGTTTTCCTACAAAACCGTTCCAATAATTATTCATTGTTCCCTCCTGATAATAATTAATATTTAAACTGATCTTTTCAGTTAATAACTTTAAAAGTATAATTAGTTTAACATTCTTTAGTAATTATGTCAATAATTATATTTTTAATATCAAAATTTTTAAAGTTCTTATATTTAAGAAATAAAAAAGCCGACAATCTAGGCTTGTTTTGCCCAGACGGTCGGCGTCAATTACATTATACTTCACGTGGTTTATTCCACTTCCGTCAGTCGTATAACTCTACTTAAAGAATACCATTTTTATAAACAATAGTCAACTAAATTCTAATCAATATTTTCAAAATTTTCTACTATTTTATTTCTAACAATTGTAGAAAGCATCTTTTCATCTTCTTTTGAAATATTTTTGATAAAGATAGGCTCATCAACTACTAAAGTAACTTTTTTACCTCTTGACATTTTTAAAGTTCCTCTTGGTTGAATGTCGTATGTTCCTTTTAATGTCAATGGAACTATAACTCCATTAGTCTCTGTTGCTAACTTAAAACTTCCCTTTTTAAAATTTAATATTTTTCCTGTTAAACTTCTTTCCCCTTCTGGAAAAATCACAGTAGGATAACCCTCTTTTATAAGTTCAACTGCTTTTTTTATATCTTTTATTCCCTCTCTCGGATTTTCTCTATTTAAAAATACACAGTTGCTTTTTTTCATCCAAGTTCCAAAAAAAGGCCATTTTTTCATCTCGTGTTTAGCTACAAATCCTACATCAATATGAAGAGCAGTAACAATAGCTGGAATATCTAAATTACTTTGATGATTACATACAAAAACTATTCCTTCTTTTTTATCTAAAGAGTCAATTGCATTTTTATCTTTATATTTTACCTCTAACTTTACATCTAAACTTTTTAATACCCATTTAGATAACCATTTTAATTTTCTTCTAGCATATTCAACTCCTGCTCTTTCCTCCATTGTCCAAATTTTAGGAAGATAAATTATACTTATAAATAGAAATAAAAAAAAGCCTGTTAATGAAGCTAAAATTAAACCTAACATTTTTCCTCCACTGTTATTCTAATTCTGATATTACTTTTTTTATGTCCCTATACTGAAATCCTTTTCTCATCAAAGAGACAATCTTCTTATCTTTTTCTTTTTCTCCTA
>JAUNAY010000145.1:0-638 GCA_030527385.1 Fusobacterium sp.
CTAATGCTGGAACAATTCAACAATATCTAAATAAACAGGTTTACTATTGGGTTGACTATTTAAAGAGAGCTGGAGAGTATGATGAATATGCTTATTATACTGAACTAGATAAGATGAGAATTGTATCAGAGGTATTTGAAAAAAGAAAATTAACTTCACAAATGTTTTATCCAGTAGCAAAAGATTTTATCTTAGAAGTAGATGAAACAAATATAGTTGAAGCAAGTAAAGAGGGCTTCCCAATCTATACCAAGGATACATATGGAAAAGATAGCGAAATAAAAACAAATATTATTATTTTAAAAACAGGTGGAGTAAAAAGAATAATTCCTGATAAAATATTACTTGTAGAGGGAACAGAGGTAGATACAGTAAAAGATTATAGATTTGGAGTGAAAATTGAAGAGATAAAAGATCCTAAAACTTTGGTAAGTAAACTTGAAGAGGAAGAAGATATAAAAATTAAAGATATGAGAAGATTTAAGGTTGTTACACCAAAGGAAAAGGATATATTAAAAGCAAGTGTAAGAGTGGAAGAAACACCAAGAGATACAATAGATATGAAAGAAAAGGGAAATCAATGGAGGATTGACTAATGTTATATATGTTTTTTCTTTGTCTTCTTACGATATTTTTCT
>JAUNAY010000145.1:648-3483 GCA_030527385.1 Fusobacterium sp.
ATTTTAAAGAGACAAGAGAAAGAAAATTTTAAAGATATTATAAGAATGTTAAATAGTCTTAGAGCAAGACAGGAATTAGAAGATATTCCAGAAGTTTTAAAAGAAGAATATATAGAGACTTTAAATAAAATAATCAGACAGGAGCTAGAGCTTGAAAACTCAATAGTAGAATTGAAAGAGTACAGAAAAGAGTTAGAGGTAACTTATGATGCCCTAGTTACAAAGTCAACACAGTTAGAGTATAGTAACCATATTCTTGAGAGAAGGGTAGAAAACTTATCAAACTTAAACTCTTTATCAAGAGCAGTTCTTTCAATACTTGAAGTTGATAAGATAATAAATATTATATTAGATGCCTATTTTGTATTGACAGGAGCAAAGAGAATATCACTTTATCTTTGGGAAAATGGAAAATTGAGAAATAAGAGAGTAAAAGGAGCAATTAGATTTAGAGGAGAGGTAACTTTTACAGAAGATGAGTTAAAAGAGTTTACAAAGGCAGACTATAAAAAGATATATGAAGATTTGTCTAAGGGGTTTGCCGTTGGTGATGATGAAGTTGTTGTTATCTCTCCACTTGTAGTTAAGGGAAAAGAGTTAGGAGTTATATATGTAATAGAGGATAGAAATAAGCTTATAGATATAGATGAGGAGACTATATCAGCACTTGTGATACAAGTTTCTATTGCTATTAATAATGCTCAAATATATTCAGATCTTCTTGTAAAAGAAAGAATGTCCAATGAGTTGGAAGTAGCTGCAAGAATTCAAAAAAAGATTTTACCAGCAAATATAAACGAAATATTTGGATTAAAGATAGCCAACTTTTTTGAACCAGCAAAGGAGATAGGAGGGGACTATTACGACTATACAATAGTTGATGAAGATAACTGCTGTATTACAATAGCTGATGTAAGTGGAAAAGGGGTTCCAGCAGCATTTTTGATGGCATTAGGAAGATCTGTTCTTAAAACATTGATGATAACTGCTGATATGGAGCCAGAAAAAAACCTTAATGAACTTAATAGATTGATATATCCAGATATAACAGAAGATATGTTTATTACAATGATGCACAGTAAGTATAATAGAAAAACACAGATACTTTCATATTCCAATGCTGGACATAATCCTCTTGTTGTATATAGAGCAGAAACTGACACAGTTGAGCTTCATACAGTAAAAGGAGTGGCAATAGGATTTTTAGAAGAATACTCATATAAGCACGGAGAGATAAAGCTTAATGAGGGAGATATAGTTGTGTTTTATACTGATGGAATAAACGAAACAGAAAATAGCAATAAAGATATGTTTGGAATAGAAAGATTAAAAGATGTTGTATATAAAAATAAAGATAAAGAACCAGAAGAAATTAAGAAAAGTATCTTACAGGAGATAACTGATTTTAGAGGAGACTATGAACAGGTTGATGACTTAACATTTGTTATTTTAAAAAAATAGTCTTTAGGAGGAAATTGTGGCAGAAAAGATTAGTATAGGAGGGCAAGCTGTAATTGAGGGAGTTATGATGAGAAGTCCCGAATGGTTAGCAACAGCTGTGAGAAAGCCCTCTGGAGAGATAGTATATAAAAAAACTAAAATTTCATCAAATAGAGGAAAATTGACAAAGATTCCATTTATAAGGGGAGCAGTTTCACTTTTTGATGCTCTTGTGCTTGGAATAAAAGAACTTACATTTTCGGCAAATCAATCGGAAGATAAAGAAGAGGAACAAATTAGTCAAAAGGAAGCTGTGATGACAACAGTTATATCTTTGGCATTAGGAATAGGGTTGTTTGTTGTATTACCATCTTTAATAAGTAGTTTTATTTTTAATGATAATAGAGTTCATTCAAATTTGTTAGAGGCAGTTTTAAGATTATTGTTTTTTATATTTTATATTTGGATAATTTCATTTTCAAAAGATGTAAAGAGAGTTTACGAATATCACGGGGCAGAACATAAATCAATATATGCTTATGAAAACGGATTAGAATTGATACCAGAAAATGCTAAAAAATTTACTACTTTGCACCCAAGATGTGGAACTAGTTTTCTTTTGATAGTTATGTTAATATCAATACTTGTGTTTTCGTGTATGGATTTTATTCTTCCAGTGCCTCAAAATATGATACAAAAAATTGTAATAAAAGTAGTTTTAAGAGTTGTGATGATGCCTATTATTGCTGGAATTTCATATGAGATTCAAAGATATAGCAGTAAACATTTAGATAGATGTTGGGTTAAATTAATAGCTTTTCCAGGATTATCACTTCAAAAAATAACTACCAAAGAGCCAGATTTAGATCAATTGGAAGTGGCAATGGTAGCTATAAAAGTAGCATTGGGAGAAAAAGTAGAGAACGCTAGAGAGATAATATAAAGTAGACAAAAAGTGATACAAAATGATTGTTATTGTATATTAAATATGTTATAATTACAATATATTTAATATAGAGAATAGGTAGGAGAATGAAAATGAGATTAAAGAATGAGATAGAATATGCTTTTAGAATACTTTTGTATTTGACTAAAAATGGAGAAGAAAGAATAGTTTCATCTAATGAAATATCTGAAAATGAAGATATACCACATCTTTTTAGTCTAAGAATTTTAAAAAAATTGGAAAAAGCTGATTTAGTAGTTATTTTTAAAGGTGCTAGAGGAGGATATAAATTAAAAAGAGATAGCAAAGAGATAACTCTTAAAGATGCTATTGAATCAATAGAAGGTAAAATTTGTATAAAAGATTGCGTTGAATCGCCACAAATATGTGCTTTAAGAGGTGGAAATTGTGGGATTCATAGAGTTATGAAAAGTATAGAAGAGGATTTT
>JAUNAY010000146.1:0-3058 GCA_030527385.1 Fusobacterium sp.
GTTTATCAGTATCTAAATTATTTTTTTCAATATCTTTGAAATATCTATAAGTAGCAACTTTTAATTCAGAACAAGCAGCCTCATCAGAAACTATGATACCTTTTCTATGAAGTTGAAGAGCTGAAATAGTCCACATATGGTTAACTCCCTCTTCGATTCCGTGTTGTAAAGCTCTTGCTTTATTTAATCCTGTAACCATTATTAATACTTCTTTTGCATCAAGAATAGTTCCTACTCCAACAGTAAGAGCAAGTTTTGGAACTGCATTTACATCTCCATTAAAAAATCTTGCATTAGCAACTATTGTATCCATAGTAAGTTCTTTAGATCTTGTTCTTGAAGATAGAGAAGATCCTGGTTCATTGAAAGCAATATGTCCATCTGGTCCAATTCCTCCTAAGAAAAGGTTAATTCCACCATATGATTTTATTTTGTCTTCATATCTTTGACATTCAGCTTCATAATCTTCTGCAAGTCCATCAAGAATATTTACATTTTCTCTAGGAATATCAATATGATCAAAGAAATTAGTAAACATATAGTGATGATAGCTTTGGTCGTTATCTGGAGCAAGTCCTACATATTCGTCCATATTAAAAGTAACAACATTTTCAAAAGAAACTATTCCATCTTTATTTAATTGGATAAGTCTTTTGTACATTTCTAATGGAGTTCCTCCAGTAGGTAGTCCTAATACAAATGGTCTTTCTTTTGTAGGTTTAAATTCGTTAATTTTTCTAGCTACATATACTGCTGCCCAATCTCCAACGTTTTTGTCTGTAATAACAACTCTCATAATTACTCCTCCAAATTAATTTTTTGTTTTATATACAAGTAGTAAACTACTTTAAATAACTGATTAAAGTTTTGAACTTTTTACAAGCTCAATAGCATTAAAAATATAATCTTGTAAATTTTCATTTTCCAACATCAATTTTACATAGATCATATCTATTACTGTAAGTTGAGAAATTCTAGGTGACAGAGCTGTGGCTCTAAAATCACTTTTCATTTCAACTGTTCCAAGTTTTATATCTCCAAGTTCTCTAATTGGATTATTTGCCACATTTGTTAAAGTTATAATTTTTATACCTCTATTTTTGGCCACTTTTACAAGATTAAAAAGCTCTAAAGTTTTTCCACTATGTGAAATAACAAATAATATATCATTTTCGTTCATAGTAGAAATGTAACTTAATTGCATATGACTATCATTTTCAAAAGATGCAACTTTTCCAAGCTCCATCAATTTAAAATAAAAATCTTTTGCTACAATACCCGAAAACCCAACTCCTACAAGCATAATTTTTCTAGCTTTATTAATAGCCTGTACAGCTTTTTCAAGTTCATTAAAATCTGTAATTTCATATGTATTATTTACAGCTCTAATATTTTCATTGGCTACTTTTTTTCCAATAATCTCAAATGTATCGTTAGGCTTTAACTCCTCGTGCATTATATTTATATGTGATTCAGCCTTTCTATTTCCAATATCTTGGCTTAAAGTGAGTTTAAATTCTGGGAACCCTGAAAAGCCCATTTTTTTTGCAAACCTTACTATTGTTGCTTGACTTACTTTGCAATTTTTAGCAACATCATAAGTATTTAGATTTTTTATTCTTTCTGGATCTTCTAGCACATATTCAGCTATTCTCTTCTCCATAGATGTGAGTTGATTTTTCATAGCTGTTATTTTAACAATTATTCCCACTTCTTGCACCCATCTCCTTGAAATATATTTTGACTTTTTAACTCTTTTTCAATAGAATTTAGGACATCTCTCTTATTTAAACTCCAAAGAGGAGCCAATAAAGTTTCTCTATTTCCGTCCCCTGTCAATCTATGTATAACTATATTATACGACAAATTTTCTAAAATTTTAACTGTTTTTTTCACATATTCTTCTTTTTTTTGTATTTTTATTTCATTTCTATTATAAAACTCCTCTAAACGTGTATTTTTTATGATGTGTAACAAATGAATTTTTACTCCCCAAGTTCCACATTTTTCTGAAAAAATAGCAGTATTTAAAGGATCCTTCTCTTTTTCATAAGGCAATCCTATAATTATATGTGTTACAAATTTAATATTTTCTTTGTTTAACTTTTTTGTAGCTTCTACATATGTAGAAAGAGGATATTGTCTATTTATTATCTTAGCTACCTCTTCATTTATTGTTTGAAGTCCAAGTTCAACCCACAAAAAATGCTCCTTATTAATCTTTGAGAGCAACTTTATTATATCATCTTGTAAGCAATCTGGTCTAGTAGCAATAGCAAGTCCCATAACTCTTGGGTGAGATAGAGCTTCATTATATATTTTTTCTAAATACTCAACTTTTCCATAAGTATTTGTAAAATTTTGGAAATATGCGACAACCTTTCCATTTGGAAATTTTTTCTCAATTAGTTTTAGTTGATCATCAATTTGATCTTTTATACTTTTTCTTCTATTTCCTGCAAAATCTCCACTTCCACTTTCACTGCAAAATATACACCCTTTACTGCTAAGTGTTCCGTCTCTATTTGGACAAGTAAATCCTCCATCTAAAGAAACTTTATATATTTTTTCACCAAAATTATTTTTAAAGTAATTATCAAGTGAATTGTATCTCTTCATTTTTTATATTATTCTCCTTTATAATTCAATTGTAAAAAAAGAGAGGATTAACACTATAATACTCTCTTTTATAAAATTCAACAACTAAATTTTTTATATTTTCAAAAATAAATTTTTATTTATATATTTCACTTCTATGTCCTATTTCAAGTACCAATATTGTAATTTTTTCATCTTCAATGTCACATAAGATTCTATAATTTCCAACTCTATATCTCCAATAACCTTTTAAATTACCTACCAATGCTTTTCCGTGTACTCTTGGATCTTCACAATCTACTAAATTCTTTTTTAACCATTTTAAAATTAATCTTTGTATAGAGACATCTAATTTTTTTAAATCTTTTTTTCCTTGCTCTGAAAATTCAACTTTATAGCCCATCTGCTTCATCAAATCCTAATTCTTTTACTACATCATCAAATGAAGTTGTTTTCTTTC
>JAUNAY010000146.1:3068-3470 GCA_030527385.1 Fusobacterium sp.
CTAATTTTATATCATACTCATCTTCAAGTTTTTCAAAAATTATTTTTTTTATATAACTAGAAAGTCCCAATCCCTCAAATTCAGATACTTCCTTTAATATTTTTTCTTCATTTTCATTTAATCTTAAAGAAATTATAGACATTTTTATCAGCTCCTTTTTGTAATACCATTGTAATACATCTAAAAAAGAAAGTCAATATTTTTAATAAGAAGTGAAATTGTCTTTTAATTTTGATAACCATTTTTTATTGCTAAATTATATAATTCCATCATTATCTCAAGTTCTTGTTGAGGAATAATCTTATTAGTTTCAATCTCATAAGTTACTATCTTATTTTTTGAAACTCTAATATATCTTTTATCCTCATTAGTCTCAATTACAACTTTGATTTTATCATTAGA
>JAUNAY010000147.1 GCA_030527385.1 Fusobacterium sp.
AATATTTTATATAATTTATATTATAAGAAAAGGTGATATTTTTATGGATAAAATAGAAAAATTAGCTGAAATAATTAATAATAGCAAATATATAGTTGCTTTTACTGGAGCTGGAGCTTCTACTGATTCTGGATTAAAAGATTTTAGAAGTAAAGATGGATTATATAGTAGAACATTTATGGGATATGAACCAGAAGAGATTTTAAGTCACGATTTTTTCTTTGCTCACGGAGATATTTTTGATAAGTATCTCGATGAAAAATTAGATATAAATGGTATTCAACCCAATGCTGGACATAAAGCTCTTGCAAAATTAGAAGAACTAGGTAAATTAAAATCAGTAATTACCCAAAATATTGATGATTTACATCAAATGGCAGGAAGTAAAAATGTACTTGAACTTCACGGTACTCTAAAAAAATGGTATTGTTTAAAATGTGGAAAAAAAGGAAATAAAAGATTTAAGTGTAGTTGTGGTGGAACTGTTCGTCCTCAAGTAACTCTTTATGGAGAAATGTTAGACAATAAAGTAACTAATGATGCTATAAATGAAATAGCTAACGCAGATACCCTTATTATCATAGGTACAAGTTTAACTGTATATCCTGCTGCATATTATATAACTTATTTTCAAGGGAAAAATCTTGTTATTATCAACAATGATGCTACTCAATACGACAGCAAAGCTTCATTAGTTATAAATGACAATTTTGCTTCTACGATGAAAAAAGTTTTACCTTTGATAAAATAATCTTTTTTATTTCTATACAGAAAAATATTTTTATTGTATAATTCTAATATTAATAATTTGAGGTGATTTTGATGAAAAAAATTTTTATATTTTTAACAGCTATTGCATTTTTAGCTGGTTGTAGTTCTACTCCAAAGAGATCAAATATTCCTACTCCAGTAGCTTCTATACAAGCCGTTTCCGAGGGAGAATATCTTTTAGTTTCTCCTTTTGCTGATGCTCACTTAACTCTTGGCTTTGATAATGAAGGAAGAATTTTTGGTTTCTCTGGAATTAATAGATTCTTTGGAAAAGCTGATATAAATAATGGTTCTATTACAATTGAACCTTTAGGATACACTAAAATGGGTGGTTCTAAAGATAGAATGATTATAGAAGATCAATATCTTACTATTTTAAAAAGTGCTAAAACTATTGAGTTTAAAAATGATTCTTTAATTCTTACTAACGAAAGAGGAGAAACTTTAATCTTTAACAGAAAATAGTTTTTAATAGGAGATTACAATGGAAAAATTAAAACAGCAAACTAAATTTTTAATAGAAATAGATAAAATTAAAGGAATTTTAAGACAATCTATTGTCTTAGGAGATTTGAATAGAAGAGAAAATGATGCTGAACATAGTTGGCATATGGCACTTTGTGCTATGACTCTAAAAGAATATTTTGTTCTTGGCGAAGTTGATATGGAAAAAGTTTTTAAACTTATTCTTATCCACGACATAGTCGAAATTTATGCTGGAGATGTTCCTGCTTTTTCTAATTATGACAAAGAAGCTAAATTAAATGCTGAATTAGAAAGTGCTGAAAAGATTTTTGGAATACTTCCAGAAGAACAAGGAAAAGAGTTTATGAAACTTTGGTTAGAATTTGAAAATATGGAGACTAAAGAGTCTAAATTTGCTAATACTTTTGATAGATTTCAAGGATTTATACAAAATCTTACATCAGATGGACATACTTGGAAAAAATTTAGCGTCACAAAAGAGATGGTTCTAAAAAGATTAGCTCCTGTAATTGAATACACTCCACAAGTTTTTAATGAATTTGCTATGCCTGAAATTCAAAAATATATTGATCGAGGAATTATAAAATTATCTAAATAATAATTTAATATAAAATGTTTTATATTAAAAAAAAGGTGATAAAATGATTTATATTACAGGAGATGTTCATAGAAATTTTAATGAAATTAAAAGATTTTGTAACGAGAATAATACAACTAAAGATGATATTATAATTATACTTGGTGATGTTGGAATCAATTTTTATGGTGGTATAAAGGATTGGTCTGTTAAACACTCCTTAGAAAAACTACCAATTACATTATTTTGTGTGCACGGCAATCACGAACAACGACCTTTTGCTATAACAACATATAATGAAGTTGAAAAATTTGGAGCAAAAGTCTATATGGAAAAGGAGTTTGACAATATAGTTTTTGCTAAAGACGGAGAAATATATAATTTTAATGGTCTCAAATGTATGGCAATAGGTGGTGCATATAGTACAGATAAATATTACAGAATTACTAATAATTGGAAATGGTTTAGGAATGAACAGCCTAGTGATTCTATAAAAGAGTATGTTGAAAAGCAATTAGAAAGTATCAACTGGAACATAGATTTAATTTTTAGTCATACTTGCCCTTTTAACTATCGTCCACAAGAGACATTTGCTCATATCATTGATTTTGATAAAATAGATACCTCTACCGAAGAATGGCTACAAAAATTAGAAAATAAATTAAATTATAAAAAATGGTATTGTGGACATTTTCATATAGAAAAATCTATTGATAAAATAAGATTTGCATATGATGATATTATAGAGTTAGATAGTTCTTGCTTAGAAAATGAAACTGTACATCAAGTTATGATAAGTGATCCTAGAAGAAGACAAAAGAAGTTCTTTGAATTATGGGAAAAAGAAGTAGCACCATATATATCTAAAGATAAGTATGAATTTTGTAGTGGAAACGATGTATTTTTAAAAAATTTTACCGAAAAAGATGATGAAATTTTAAATAAATTTTTAACTAAATATCATAACTTTTTTAAGTATCTAAAGTTAGAAAAGGAATATGATACAAAATATTCAGAGTATTCAGAGATTGTTTTAAAACATATTTTTGATTTTTAAAAAAATTCTCATACCATCGTTTTACTTAAAAATTAAATTATATCTTATAATTTTAATTTTTTATATTTTAATCTAATGGGCAAGAAGTCGCCCACTTCTATAAGTGGTGCGATAAATTGCCTATTTTTTCAAAAATATGATATAAGTCAGTAATAGAGTATTTTTAAATAGGAGAGATTTAGACTATTTTAAGATATCATACCATTTTTTATACTCATCTCTATGAATACTGTTTTTCATAAAAATAAAATTAAATTCTCTTTCAGCTTTAAAGTTCTTTAATCCTATTTTAACTAGTTCTCTATTTTCTAACTCCTTTTTTACTGCTCTTTCATAAATAAAAGTTATCCCTCTATCTCTTTTTACTAACTCTTTTATCACTCTTATATTTGCAACTTCATATATCTTGTCAAAATTTTTTAAAGAAAGGTTATTATCATATAATATTTTTTCAAAAATATCTCTGCTTCCAGATCCTGATTCTCTTAAAATTATTCTTTCATTTAAAAGTGCTTCAAAATTAAGATTTTTCTTAGCTAAGTTATTTTTAGGAGAACATACACCT
>JAUNAY010000148.1 GCA_030527385.1 Fusobacterium sp.
TCAAAAAACAAAAAAGCGATACAAATATCATTATCTTAAAACAATACTTGTATCGCATATTAACTAATTTTCTTCATTAACCTTATTAACTGTACTATTATCATACAAGAAATCATCTAGTGTAACATAATCACTACCTGTTATCCTATTAATCTTCTTAACAAGTTTTTCTCCTTCACCTTCAATAATAGCACGATGTCTTCTCGCATAAATATTCTCTCTTTCAAGAGCAATCGCCGTCTGTTCAGCGACAATTCTTATAATTTTTTTCTCATCATCAGAAAGAATCTCTCTCTTATAACAAGCAACACCTATTACTCCAAGAGTCAAATAATTTCCTTTTATAGGAACATAGTATGCATTACTATCATATTTTAATAATTTATTTTCTGCTTCAGAAGCTTTAGACTTAACACCTATTCCTTTAGGTTTTCCAGTTCTAAAACATTCTTTTATAATTTCTCTTTCTTTAACCAATTTAAATAAGTTTTCACTTCCATTGCTATTACATATATACACATGAGGTTCCATAAGATTTCTTCTCTCATCTGCAATTGTTATTAAAACTGTTTTTCCCAATATATTTACTAGATTTTCTCCACAGTTTTCAATAACTTCCTCTCTATCTCTCGCTTTAAGGAAAGACCCATCTGTATTATAAAGCATTTCCATTTTTTTAGCTTGTATCTTTTCGCTATCTACTCTTTTTTTCAATTTTGAAGTTATTCCAGCCGCAATTAAAGAAACACCTACCATAACAACAAAAGAAAGCGTGTACATTTTTTGTTCAACAGCAAATGTATAAAGTGGCTCTATAAAGAAAAAGTTATAAATAAACATGGATAATACAGATGCAATAACTGCAAAAGCGTATCCTTCTGTAATTCTTGCGGTCAAAATTGCAGCTAATACATAAAGAACTACTATACTTGTATTGTCCATTCTACTTTTTTCAAAAAACACAGCTAAACAAGTTATCCCCGCCAAAACAGCGAGCATTCTTATTCCATTTCCAAATAGGTATGATTTTAAATGAATTTCTTCTTCATTCTGATGGTATAATTTCGATTTTTTATCTTTGTAAAAATTTCTCTCTATCAAAAATTTTCCTCCTTTCTTTTTAAATGATAAATTTTTATTATTCTACACCTATTATACATTAATTAGCCAATTTTAGGTTGATTTATTCACTTTTATAATGATTTATTTTTATTAATTCCTAAGATTTATATTAAATTTTTCTCTCAAAAATTTTGTCAAATTAAAATTTCTAAAAATAGACGTTACAAATACCAAAGAAAGAGCCAATGCCCCAGCTACAGTAAGTGTTTCTGTAAGTGCCATACCCGCTTCACGATAATTTTTTAAAATAAACTCATAAATAGTCCTATATACACCATATCCTGGTACTAAAACTATAAGAGCACAAGCGCTCGGAATTGTTGCAGGTATCATAAACACCCTTGCACTCACTTCACAATACACACTAAACATTATTCCCGCTGTAAAAAATGCCGCTCCTTCAGAAAAATTCATATAATTACCAGTAACTTTATAAACAAACCAACCTATAGCACCACCTATTCCCGATACCAAAAGAGTTTTTCCTTTTATATTAAAAAGTATTCCAAATCCAACAGCAACTCCAAAAGCTGCAACTGTTTCTAATAATATTCTTCCCATTTAGAAAAATCCCCCCTTAAGATACCAATTTAATACCAATGCCATACCTATTGCAGTAGCTGTTCCAATAAACAAAACTTCTGCTAATTTTGCTGTTCCTGCAACTAACTGTCCATCTAAAATATCTCTAATTGAATTGGTAAGTGCAAAACCAGGAACTAAAAGCATAATAACACCAGGAATTATATAGTCCATTGTTTTTATAATACCAATCTCAAAACATATAATAGAAAGAACAGCTATAAATCCAGCAGAGATAATATTTACAAAAAACTCATTTAGCTTTAAATCATTTAAAAAGTCTATCAACAATTTTGTAAGTATTCCCGCTACAAAAGATGCCAAAAAATCTATAAGCCCTCCTCCAAACAATATGGAAAATGTAGATGCCACAAGACCTGCTCCAAGAGTTATTACAAGTTTTGAATAGTTATCTTTCTTTGAAATCTTTTCCAACTCTTTTTCACATTCTTCTATATCCATATTTTTATACGCAATGGTTCTGGATAGTGCATTCACCTCTTTCATCATGTTTAAATCAGTAGACCTCTCACTTATCCTCTTTACAACAGAGTATACTTTTTTATTTTTGTATACTGACAAAAGCAAAGTCGTAGGTGTTGCAAATACTTCGGCATTATCCACTCCAAACGCCATACAAAGTCTTTGAATTGTCTCTTCAACTCTGTAAATTTCGCCGCCACATTTTAACATTACTCTTCCTGCATCTGCGGCAAAATTTAAGATTCTGTCAATATCTTCAAAATCTCTTTCCATTTTTACCTCCTTAAATTTAATTTTACACACAACTTTTTGCAAATAATTTTTTAATTAATTCTTACAACTAATCTTTTAATTCTTTGCATTTAATTTTCAACTCTAAACAATTATACAATATTTATTCACTCAAGATTGCATAAATCACACATTTCTATAAACATAAATACACTCTATAGTTTTTAGTTATAGCTTTATTGATATCATCTAAATTAATTTTTATTTTTTTAGAAAATTCAAGTTTTTCAATTCTTGTTATATGTTATAATATTCATAATAAAGATATTAATGAAGTAAAATATTCTTATAAAAGGTATTTTTTTTATATATTATTTTAAAAGATATTTTTTAATTATATCTTCTAAATTTTTTTCAAAATTAGGAGGTTTTTATGAAAATTGCAGTTTGTCAAATGAAAGTTTGTGACGATAAGGATAAAAATATCGCCCATGCATTGGATATGATAGATGAAGCTTCTAACAATGGTGCTGATATTGTTGTTTTACCAGAGATGTTTAATTGCCCTTATCAAAACAGTTATTTCCCTGAATTTGCAGAAGAGTATCCTGGAAAAACAACTATTGCTCTAAAAAATTCCGCAAAGAAAAATTCTATATATTTAGTTGGCGGAAGTATTCCAGAATTGGAAAACAAAAATATATACAATACTTCTTTTGTATTTGACAGAGATGGAAAACTTATTGGAAAACATCAAAAGATGCATCTTTTTGATATAAATGTAGAAAATGGGGTATCATTTAAAGAGTCAGACACTCTTTCTGCAGGAAATAAGGTTACAGTTTTAGATACAGAGTTTGGAAAAATAGGTATTGCTATATGTTATGATATTCGCTTTCCCGAACTTTCTCGCTTGATGGCTTTGGAAGGT
>JAUNAY010000149.1 GCA_030527385.1 Fusobacterium sp.
TCTATATATGGAAATTTGAAGAATGATTGTAAAAATCTTGAAAATGGACTTTATGCTGGAGTTACTGAATTAAATATAACTGTTATTCCAATGTAATATAAAAGCCTTGCTTATCGCAAGGCTTATTTTTTTATACAAATTTTACTTCTAATTTTTTTCCTAAAGATTCGGCCAATTTTATTAAAAAATCTAAAGAGGGGTTTACATTTCCATTTTCAAATCTTGACACACTTGCTTGTTTTGTCTCCATTCTATCAGCTAAATCTTTTTGTGTTAGATTTTGCCTATTTCTTTCTGCTATTGTTTGGGAAATAATATCATATTTTATCTTATCTCTTTCATATATTTTTCTAAATTCTGGATCTTTTAATTGTTCTTCTAAAAAGTCTCTAAATTTCATACTTTATTCCTCCTTTGATAATCTTTTTTATAGCTTAAAGCTTTTTCTATCTCTTTTATTTGTATATCGTTAATTTTTGACAAAGTACCTTTGTATTTAGTTTTTATCTTCAATTTACTTTATTTAATTTTCTTTTAAACATCAACTCGCTTCCATATTAACGAATTAAGAATCCCTAGCGTTCACTACGCTGAAACTGTGAAACTCGACTTCGTCTCAAACAGTCACAGTTTCTTAGCTTCATTCACTAAGGGCTTCTAAGATTCATTAATAACATACAGCTTAGTTGATGTTAGGAATTTTTTTGATTATAACATATTTGTTATATTTTTTCTAGTATATTAATCTTAATTTTGTTATATCACTTATACTAAAAAATGCAAATTTAATATATTAAAATTAAATTTTAGTGGGAAATTTCTATATTATTTTTATTTGTATATCGTTAATTCTTGACAAAGTACCTTTGTATTTAGTTTTTATCTTCAATTTACTTTATTTAATTTTCTTTTAAACATCAACTCGCTTCCATATTAACGAATTAAGAATCCCTAGCGTTCACTACGCTGAAACTGTGAAACTCGACTTCGTCTCAAACAGTCACAGTTTCTTAGCTTCATTCACTAAGGGCTTCTAAGATTCATTAATAACATACAGCTTAGTTGATGTTAGGGATAAAATTATTTAAAAAAAAGACGCATTAAAGCGTCTTTATTTTTCCTCAATATACTTTTTAAGATTACTAACTATCATATCAATAGCTATTTTATTTTTTCCACCTCTTGGAATAATCACATCTGCATAACGTTTACTAGGCTCGCAAAACTCAAGATACATAGGCTTTACAGTAGTAAGATATTGGTTTTTGATAGACTCGAAGCTTCTACCTCTTTCATTTATGTCTCTTTCAATTCTTCTTAAAATCATCTCATCAGCATCAGTGTCCACAAAGATTTTCACATCAAAAAGCTCTCTTATTTCTGGAACAGCAAATATTAATATTCCTTCAACGATAATTATTTTTGTTGGATTAATCTTCACAGTTCCACTTTTTCTTGAGTGAGTTGTAAAGTCATAGATAGGTCTTTCAATAGATTCCCCATTTTTTAAAGCTTCAATATGTTTCTTTAATAGCTCAAATTCTATTGAATCTGGGTGGTCAAAATTTACCTGTGCTTTTTCCTCAATTGTCATATTTGTAAGTTCTTTATAATAAGCGTCTTGTTCAAGCAAAGTAGCCACATCTGGGTGAAATGCCTTTACCAAATTATTGGCAATTGTTGTCTTTCCACTACCACTTCCACCTGCAACTCCAACTAAAATACAATTTTTCATATTTGTTCCTCCGCATATAATTTTTATTATTATACCACAAAGTAAACAAAATTATAACCTGTTTTTTGTCTGTGAATTATTTTTTCATAGCCTCTTCAACTTCATCAAAATATTTAGGCATCTTATCTCCAAGTCTTCTTGCACCATTTTTAGTAATTACGAAGTCTCCCTCATATCTCATACCACCAAAGTCAGCATATTCAGATATTTTGTCATAGTTTAAAAACTCTTCAAATTTTCCTGCCTCTCTCCATCTTTTTGCAAGTTCTGGAATAAAATATATTCCTGGTTCAATAGTAAACACATATCCCTCTTTTAACTCTCTTGCAAGTCTTAGCGATTTTAAACCAAACTGCATATCTCTTCCAAAGTGTTCATATCCAACAAGATCCTCTCCAAGATTTTCCATATCGTGAACATCAAGTCCAAGCATATGTCCCAAACCGTGAGGGAAGAAAAGTGCGTGTGCCCCTGCTTTTACAGCTTCGTCGGCGTCCCCTTTCATAAGTCCTCTTTTTATCATACCTTCAGTCAAAACTTTTGCCACTGCCAAATGCACATCTTTATAGTTTACCTCTGGTTTTATCATAGATTCAGCCTTTTCAAACATCTCTATCAAAAGCGAATATATATCTTTTTGTCTTTCGTCAAATTTTCCAGTAACTGGGAAAGATGTTGTCATATCTCCACAATAACCCTCTTTATTTCTTGCTCCACAATCAAGTACAATCATATCTCCAGCTTCTAATGTATTATCGTATCCGTGGTTATGTAGAATATGTCCATTTTTAGTAAAAATAGTGTGGAATGACATATCAGCATTGTATTTTTTTGCAACAGCCTCAAGAACTGCCACAACTTCGTACTCTTTCATACCAGCTTTTACAGTTTTCATAGCTGTAAGGTGCATCTCTCTTGTGATATTAACAGCCTTTTCAATCTCATCAATCTCAGCTTTGCTCTTTGTGTTTCTTTGCTCAATAATTGCCTTTACAAAATCATAAGATATATTCTCATCATATTCAAATGGGCTTATCTCCAATGCTTTGCAAAGTCTCAATTTGTTATCCCCTCTATATTGAGGTAAAATATGAAATCTTGCTCTTCTTTGTTTGCAGTCTTTGATAAAGTTGTCAAAATCTTTCATTTCAACAAAATTTGAAACCCCAACTTCACTGGCAAAAGTTTTTAAAAGTTTTTGTTCTCCTGTCCATACAATGTCATCAAGAGTAAAATCTGTTCCAAAAATATATTCCTTATCTCTATCAATGTCTATTATTCCAATAAGATTTGGCACGTCCATTCCAAAATAATAACGGAAAGTTGAATCTTGTACAAATGGATAACACTCATCTTTATAACTTCTTGGTGCTTCCTCATTTCCACTTATGATAACAATCCCTTTTATCAATTTTTCTTTTAACGCTCTTCTTCTCTCGATATAAACCTCTTTTTCAAACATTTTTTATCAAAATTCTCCTTTAAATAATT
Organism: Fusobacterium sp.; assembly: GCA_030527385.1. Lineage (GTDB taxonomy): Bacteria > Fusobacteriota > Fusobacteriia > Fusobacteriales > Fusobacteriaceae > Fusobacterium_A. The sequence continues at coordinate 3,227 of JAUNAY010000149.1, forward strand.
CAAGTATTTTTAATTACTAATTAAGGATTATATAACATTTACAATAAGAAGTCTACTACTTTTTTTTAAAAGTTTTGCAACTTATAGAAGACACAAATTACATTTATCAATTTTC
>JAUNAY010000150.1 GCA_030527385.1 Fusobacterium sp.
AAGAATCAGTCTGTATAGTTTATTAAAAATGCTGAGATTTTTCTCAGCATTTTTTTGATTAAATATAAAATTATACAAATCTTTTAGAAACCCATTTTCTGCTTTTCCATCTAAAATACATTGCAATTCCTCTACACCACTCATCAGCTGCATTTGCAATCCACATTCCTACAAGTCCCCAACCAAATTTTATTCCTAAAATATATGAAAAAGGAACAGCCACAATAAATACAAATATTATTCCCATAAACATAGGAAATTGAATATCTCCAGCAGCGTGAAGAGAGTTTATAATTACTATATTAAATACTCTTCCAACTTCTAATAAAACCATAAGAGGGAAGATTTTCATAGAAATTTCTAATATTGTTTTATCAGTAGTAAATAGACTCATAACTTGATGTCTAAATAAAGCTATAATCAGAGTAACTGAAAAAGCTAGTACAATAGATAGTTTCAAACTCTTAATACATTTTTCATAGGCTTCTTCAGGTTCGTGAGCTCCAACAAGTTGTCCAACTTGAATAGCAGTAGCGTGTCCTAAAGAGATAGAAAATGTCATTACAAAAGTAGCAATCAACATCAAGTAAGTTCTTGAGGCAATATAGCTAGTTCCTAAATCATTTACCATAGCCAGTATCATAAGTTGCCCAATATTCCAAGCTAGATTTTCTCCAGCAGTAGGAATACCAATTGTTAAAAGATTTTTTATAACGTGGAAAGGAAAAGGTTTAAGATATTGCTTTTTAAATTTGAATTTGCAATATTTCATCATAACCATAACACCAACAATACACCCTATTCCTCTTGAAAATACAGTGGAGATACCAACTCCAGTAGTTCCCAAAACAGGCATACCAAGCCAACCAAAAATAAACATACCATTTCCTAATATATTTATAAGGTTTACACCAATATTTACAAAAAGCATAGGTTTTGGATTTCCGTGACTTTTCATAATAGCTCCACAAGTAAGAGTAACAGCTTGGAAAACACAAAGCCCTCCAACAAGTTTAAAATATGTTTTACCCATATCCATAAGCTCAAGGGGTAGTTTTATCTTAATGAGTATAGTTTTCCAAAATATAAGATAAATAAGTCCCATAAAAACTCCTAAACAAATATTTAAAAATATTGAGACAGATATTACTTCTCTAATTTTTCGATTGTTTTTAGCTCCAATATATTGAGCAATAAGAATACTTGTTCCAAGAGATATAAAACCAAAGATAACGTTTTGAATATTTAAAACTTGACTTATACCTCCAACAGCTCCAACAGCCTTATCACTATATTTTCCTAGCATAATAGTATCAATATTTCCAACTATATTAACTAGTAAAAGTTCTAAAAATATAGGAATAGTTAAAGAAAGTAAAGATTTAATTTTGATTTTTTCCAAAAGATTTCCCCCCTGTTGTAATTTGTTTTTGTAATTTATTTCAAAAAGTATTTTATAGCATTTTTAAAAAATAATCTATAAAAATTTAAAAAAATAAAAGATAAATATTTAGATAAATTATTTTAAAATAGTGGAGCAGTGTGGTATAATAAAAAATAATAAAAGCGAGGAAAGGAAGAATAGTGAAAGATGGAAGTTATAAGTAAGGATAAGCCAAAGGGATTAGCTTATTCTAAATATAAAAAGATGAAAAAAGCTAAGAGATTAGAAGAAGAAAAAAAGTTTAGAAGATTAACTGAAAATAAAAGAAAAAATGCAGAAAATAGAAAAGAAAGAGCAATAGAAAAAGAAGCTGAAAATAGAGTTTCTGAGGTTGCAATATTGGGATACAATAAGGGAATGTTAGCTGTAATTGTAGATGGTAAAGAGGAAAAAAGAGCTCTTTTGTTTGATAAAAAAATTATAAATAAAAGTAATGTAAATAGTGAAATTAGAAATTGTGAGATAAAACTTTATGGTGAAAATTGGAAAATATCTAAACTTAAAAATTTTGAAGAGATAAAAGAACAGTTGATTTGGGAATTATCAGAAGAGATTTAAAAAATATTAGTGCAAAATATTTAATGAAATAAAAAATTTTTTTCATTAAATATTAAATTTATATTGACAAAAAATTAAATAGAGGGTAATTATTATAATAGCAGATAAAAAATTAAGGGGGAAGTTAAATGGATAATATTATTATGACCGTAGGAACAAGCTTGGTAGAAAACTACATTGCTAACAATCCTAAAAAAGAAAATATCACAAAAGAGGATATTTTAAGATATTATGAAGAAGAAAAAATAGAGAACTTAAGAGATAGAAGATATGGAGCAGAGGTAATAGCTCTTGAAAATCTTTTAGAAAAAGAGATATTTACAGGAAATAGAATATTTTTAATAATTCATAATACTGTAAATGGAAAATTAGCTGGAGATGTTCTTGAAGAGTTTATACTTGAGAAAAAAATAGCTAAGAAAGTAGAAAAAAGAATAATTCTTGGACTTGACAAAAGAAATCACGAAGTATTTAGAACAGAGGGATTAACTAACTTAACTGAAGAGATCAGAAATATAGTTAATAAAATTGGAAATAAATACAATGTGGCAGTTTGTACAGTTGGAGGATACAAAGCTGAAATATTTATGGCAGGGCTAATGGCTCAACTTCTTCATATTAAATCTTACTTTATGTTTGATGAATTTACTGAAGTAACAGAAATTTCTCCTTTACCAATAAAAGCTGACCAAAATATCTACCTTGAAAATAAAGAGTTCTTTAGAACATTAGATAGACTTGGAAAAGTTGAACTTTCAAAAGTTAAAGAGTTACTTGATACAAAGATCGATTTGAATAACTTTATTGAGTTTGTAGAAGAAAATGGAGTAACTTATGTAAGATTTTCATCAATGGGAGAATATTATGTAAGAAGAATGAGAGAAACAAGTTACTTACCACCAGCAGATATGATGAGTCATTCACCAGCAGAAAAAATAATGGAAGGAAGTATAGTTGTTCCTGAATTAGAGGGAATAGTAAACTCATTAACAACTTGCTCATATGTAGAAAAAGTAAAAGTTATTTACTATAATCCAGATAGAAAAGTAGCTTTCTCAAAATTTGCTCTAGCTCAAAACTATCACGATCAAATGATTATTACATTGGAATATAAATGTAAAAAAGGTGTTGCAAGAGCAGACGTGTATACAGTAGCAGGAACTGAAAAAGAGATGGATTCATTAGTAGCTTATTTCAATGAAAACTTTTTAGATTAATCTAATAAAATAACAAAAGATGTCAAAGGAGAAGTTTCTCTTTTGACATTTTTTTTGTTAAAAAATGGCTCTTTGTCAAATAGTGTTGGTAAAAAAACAAATAAATTTTCAAGTAAC
>JAUNAY010000151.1 GCA_030527385.1 Fusobacterium sp.
AGGTAGCTCACCTAAACGATTATAATATAAAAATTTTAGATATTTTTCTCCAGGAACATTTTCCGTTAAAATCTCACCAGTTTTTCTCTCTATATACTTTATTTTCTTAAATTCCACTTTTTCTCCTTAATTATTTTTATAAATTACTAGCATTTTTGTTCAAAACTCTATATAATAACTATACAATATTGTTACTATCATACTTAAAAGGGAGGAATTTATATTATGAACAAAATAGCTCTTATAGCTCACGACAATATGAAAGATGAAATAGTAGCTTTTGTTAAAAGTCACGTTGAATTTTTCAAAGATTATGAGCTTGTTGCCACAGGAACAACTGGGCAAAAAATAATGGACGCTACTGGACTAAATATTCACAGATACCAATCAGGACCTATTGGAGGAGACCAACAAATTGGAGCTGAGATTGCAACTAATAATATTTTAGCTGTTTTCTTTTTAAGAGATCCTCTTACTGCTCAACCTCACGAACCTGATATTTCTGCTCTAATCAGACTAGCTGACGTTCATAAAATACCTATTGCTACTAATATTTCAACTGCTGAACTATTGGTTAAAGCATTAAAAAAATAGTTATTATAACGACTCTCATTAGATTTGAGAGTCGTTTTTTGTAACTTCTGATTTTATAGTTTTAATTAAATCATATTTTAATTTTATTAAATTTTCAGATAAATCAACTTTATATTTGTGTGGATTTTCTAATCTTTTTCTCTCTTCTGAAACCTTTTCTAAACTGTCTAAATAATATTTTTGAGAACCTAAAACATCAAATAGTTTTCCATATTCCTCTTTTTTTATCTCTCCATCTTTTACATACTCTCTAGTTAATTTTTTTACTGAATAATCACCAGATTTTAGATTGCTAAATTTAAACTCATATTTTTCATCTCTGATAGTTATATCTTTTCCAGCAGTTAATTTTTCTTTATCACTATCTTCTCTTACTAATGTTATTAGATCGGCATATGCTAATCCATCTTTATCATATATTCTATATACTTCTTTAAATCCAGGATTTGAAATTTTAATAATATCTTCCGATAGTTTTATAACAGGTTCTTTATCTATTTCAACAATTTTATAAACTCCACCAAAGCACGGATTTGATTTGCTAACTGCTATTTCATCTCCAACTCCATAAACATCAGCACATACTCCTTGTTCTCTAAGCGATCTTATTAACTCTTCATTAAGTGAATTTGTTAAGAAAATTTTTGCTTTTTTCAATCCAGCTTCATCAAGTAAAGCTCTACATTTTTTAGAAAGATATGCTAAGTCTCCTGAATCTATTCTCACTCCATAAATTCCCTCATATGAATCATCTATTCCACAAGCTTTAAAAGAATCTATCGCATTTTTTATACCTATTCCTAAAGTATTGTAAGTATCTATTAAAAGTACTAAAGCGTTTGCTTTTCTATTTCTTCTATGTTTGATAAAAGTATCAAAAGCTTCTCTTTCTGCGTGACTACCAACACCAAAAGTTTGTATATATGAGTGTGCCATAGTTCCAATACTTGGGATACCATATTTGTATTCAGTAACTAAATTTGAATGGCTTGTGCACCCACCTATAACTGCTGCTTTATTCCCTGCTACTGCACTATCAAATCCGTGTGCTCTTCTGCTTCCAAAAGATGATACTTGAACAGGGTAAGCTGCTCTTGTTACTCTTGAAGCTTTTGTTGCTATTGCCATTTGCATATTTATTATATTTAAAATAGGTGTTTCTAATATTTTAGCTTGAATCAATGGAGCTTTTACTGTGATAATTGGTTCGTTAGGGTAAGCTATTTCCCCATCTCTCATAGCATAAATATCTCCAGTAAATTTAATTTTTGAAAGATATTCTACTAAATGTTCTTCATGAATAAGTTTAGAAAAATACATTCTTTTTTCATCTTCACTTGTGCTGTTCATTATCTCAATTAAATTGATTACCTCTTGCACTCCTGAAACAACTGCAAAACCTCCATCTTCAGTTTTTCTAAAGAATACATCAAATACAGCCTCTTTTTCTTCCATATGTTCCATTAAAAATATGTCGCTTTCTGTATATTGATACCTATCTGAATTAATTACCTTTGCAAATTCAGTTAAAACTATTTCCTTATCCATTTAACTTCGTCTCCCTTTTATTTTAATTAAAACTATTAATTAAAATTCATTAAATTTTGTCTTAATAATTATATCATTTATTTTTTATTTTTCCAAATTCTTATTATTCTTCCTTGCAAAAATTATAAATCTATAATAAAATTAATAAAAAAATATGTTGAGGTGAAAGAATGAGAGCAGTTGTTCAAAGAGTTAAAAATTCAAGTGTTAGTGTTGATGGTAAAAAAATAGGAGAGATTGGAAATGGGCTTCTTGTACTTTTAGGTGTCACTCATACAGATACTGAAAAAGATGTTAATTGGTTAGCTAATAAAATTAAAGATCTAAGAATTTTTGAAGATGAAAGTGGAAAAATGAATCTTAGTTTAGAGGATATAAAAGGAGAACTTTTAGTTATCTCTCAATTTACTTTATATGGAAATTGTATTAAGGGACGTCGTCCAAGTTTTACTGAAGCTGGTAGACCAGAAATTGCAGAGCCTCTTTATGAAAAATTTCTTGAAAAATGTAGAAGTTTTAATATAAAAACTGAGTGCGGAGAATTTGGAGCAGATATGAAAGTAGAGCTTTTAAATGACGGACCTGTTACTCTAATTATAGATACTATTAATATGCCAAAATAAAAAATATATTACTAAAAAACTACACTCAAAATCTTTTTTAAGATAGAGAGTGTAGTTATATTTTTATGCTGAAGATATAAAATTAAAATCAATAAAATAATCAAATAAAATAGTTCTATTTAGCTATTTTTTTGAATTTTAAATTTTTTTCAATAAGAGCAAAAACGTCATCATGAGTTAAGTTCTTTTGACCTTTTAAAGTTTCAAGATACTCTTTTACTGCCTCATGTTCTTTTTTTGGGTAGTTATTGATAATATAATGTACATCATATTCTTGTGTAAAGTTTACGTATTTATGTTCTTTCATCAAAACCATCTCCTAGTTCTCCAGCAAGTCAATTATATGCCTTTTTAAATAAAATTTCAATAATTAAATAAATAAAAAAATCTTTTTCAAAATAAAATTCAATCTAAATAATTATTCAAATGTAGAAAAAAAGAAATCTTCTATCTTATTAAGAAAAATTTAAAAATATAGATGTATTGTGTTATAATTTTAATAAAAAGATTAATAGATGGAGATAAATTTATGGAAAATATAGAGTTAAATATAGAACA
>JAUNAY010000152.1 GCA_030527385.1 Fusobacterium sp.
AAAAAATGGGAGAGAATAAAAAATCTACAAAATTAACTAGAAAAGATTTATTTTCTATGTCTATTGGAAATATAATAGGTGTTGGAATAATGACTATGACTGGAATAGCTATAGGATTTACAGGAAGAAGTGTAAATATAGCTTTTTTAATTGCAGGTTTAATAACTATAATTTCTGCTATACCTCAGGTATATATAGGAGGAACAGCTAATTTTAAAGGAGGTCAATATTCTCAAATAGCTGTTTTAGGAAATAAAAAATTAGCAGGAGTATATATATACTTACAGATAATGATGGCTGTTGCTATATCTATGTATACTTTATCATTTGCGGATTATTTTATATCTATAGTTCCAGGTGCAAACGCTAAATTAATATCTTTAATTGTATTAACATTATTATTCTGCTTGCATTTAATAGGAACTAAAGAAGCTGCTAGATTACAAAATGTATTATGTGTAGTTTTAGCATTGGCAATAGCTGCATATATAGCATTTGGTATAAGCCATATACAGCCAGGATATTTTTCAAATCCAGGTTTTATGACAGACGGTGCAACAGGATTTTTAATGGCTTGTATATATTTATCATTTGCAGCTGGAGGAGCTACGTTTATAGTAAACTATAGTGCAGAATCAGAAAATCCTACAAAAGATATACCATTTGTAATAATAGCATCTACTGTTGCAATAGTAGTGGTGTATGCTGTAATGGCGACAATAGCAGCAGGATCAATTCCTGTAGAAGAAGCTGCAAATATGCCACTTAGTGTTTCTGCAGTAACATTTATGCCTAAGAGTATATATACATTCTTTGTAGTTGGAGGAGCGATGTTTGCACTTTTAACAACTTTAAATTTCAGCATAGGAATGCTTGTTCAGCCAGTTTTAGTTGCTTGTAATGATGGATGGCTTCCAAAATCTTTAGCTAAAAGAAATAAAAAGTTTGGAACAGCACATATAATATTACTTTGTCTATATATAATGTCTATATTCCCAATAATATGTGGCATGGATATAACAACAGTAGCAAACAGTACAGCAATTATTACAACAGCAATAAGAGGAATAATATGCTTTATAGCACTTTATCTTCCTAAAAAAATGCCAGAGCTATGGAATAAATCAGCATTACATGTATCAGATACAAAATTAAAATTAATATCTTGGATTGGAATAGTATGTGCTGTAATAAGTGTAATACTTTTATTTGTAACTTCAGAGCCAGCACAGTTATGCTGTAATGGAGGAATGCTTTTAATTGCTTTAATTTTAGTATTTGCAAGACATAAGAAAGTAAACTTGAGTACAGGTTACAGTGAATTATAAAAATTAGATAAATAAAATAGTGATATAATATATTATATGATAGTAATAAAAATATTGATAATAAAAAATAACGTATAAATTTAAGAGGTGATAAATTTGATATATTCAATATATTTTAGTCCAACTGGTGGAACAGGAAAAGTTATAGAAACATTATCCTCAGCTTGGGAAAATCATGAAAAAATAGATTTAAGTCCGTTTGGATTTAACTATGATAAAGAATTTTCAGAAGAGGATATTTGTCTAGTGGCAGTACCTTCTTATGGAGGCAGAGTACCAGCGGTTGCAGTTGAGAGAATTTCTAAATTGAAAGGAAATAATGCAAAAGCAGTTGCAGTTGTTGTATATGGAAACAGGGATTATGATGATACTATGCTAGAACTACAAGAAGTATTACAAAATTGTGGTTTTAGGGTAGGTGCAATGGTTACAGCAATAGCAGAACATTCAGTAGAAAGAACTGTTGCAACTAATAGACCAGATTCAAAAGATATAGATGAATTGAAACAATTTGCACAAAAAATAAAAGAAAAATTTGATTCTAAAGATATAAATACAGAATTAAAACCAAAAGGAAATAAACCATATAAAGAATATAATGGTATACCGTTAAAACCAAAAGGATCTGGTGCATGTAATGGATGTGGTCTATGTGTAAAAGTTTGTCCTGTTGGAGCAATTTCTAAGGAAAAACCTAAAAAAGTAGATAAATCAAAATGTATTTCTTGTATGAGATGTATAAAAGTATGTCCTTCTAATGCGAGAAAAGTAAATCCTATAATGAAAGCAGTAGCTGGAAAAAAATTAAAAAAATCATGTGCAGATAGAAAAGAAAACACTCTTTTAATATAAAATTTTGATAAAGGCAAAGCAATATACTATTTAAATATGACTATAAAATTATAAATAAAAAATTTGTCATATAAAATTAGTTATTTGTTTTGCCTTTATTTTTTGATTTACAATACAAATAAAATGTAATATAATTGAATTTATATAGTTTAACGAAAATTGAGAAAATTTAAATCAAATGTTAGACTAATCAATATGATAAAATACCAATTTAAACAAATAAAGTAAAAAACTAAAAATTAAACCTAAAACTATTTAAAAAGGAGGAGATTTTTATGAAATTATGGGGAGGACGTTTTAGAAAGTCTGAAAACAAATTAATGGAAGAATTTAACCAGTCTTTTGGATATGACAATGTTCTTTATAAAAAAGATATTGAAGGAAGTTTAGCACATGTATATATGCAGGTTAAGTGTGGACTTTTAACAGAGGAAGAAGGAAAAACTATAACTGATGGACTTGTTGGAATACTTGAAGATATAGAAAGTGGGAAATTACCACTTGATGGAAACTATGAAGATATTCATACATTTACAGAAGCCAATCTTATAGAAAGAATAGGTGAAACAGGTAAAAAATTACATACAGCTAGAAGTAGAAATGACCAGGTTGCTGTAGATATGAGATTGTATGCAAAAGAAAAAGGAAAAGAAATAGCGAATCTTACAGCTATGTTAAAAGAGACAATAAAAGCAAAAGCATATGAAAATCCTTGTATAATGCCTGGATATACTCATTTGCAGAGAGCACAGGTTGTAACATTTAAGCATCATTTAATGGCATATCACAGTATGTTCTCAAGAGATGAAAAAAGACTTAGAAATGCGCTTGAGATATTAGATGAATGCCCTTTAGGATGTGGCGCTTTAGCAGGAACAACACATGATATAGATAGAGAAATAACATCAGAAAAATTGGGATTCAAAAAGCCTGTGGATAATTTTATGGATGGTGTAAGCGATAGAGATTATTTACTTGAGCTTATGTCGGATTTCTCAATAATAATGATGCATTTAAGTAGATTAAGTGAAGAATTAATACTTTGGAGCTCACAGGAATTTAAATTTGTAGAAATAGATGATTTATATTCTACAGGAAGCTCAATAATGCCACAAAAGAAAAATCCAGATGGAGCA
>JAUNAY010000153.1 GCA_030527385.1 Fusobacterium sp.
ATAGCTTCATTCATCTTTTTACTAAATGGTCCTTGCATAGCTATTATATTTTTAGGTAATATCCCAAACTCTTCACATCTTTTTACCATATCCCATTTAGGTAAAATTCTAAAATAATATTTGTTTAAATTACTGCTATTTTTAAATTTTTCTATATTATTACTACCTAAAGTTATTAAAATATTTCCAGTTAAAGTCTCACAATATTTTATCAAATCTTCAATATTATAAAATTCTGAATAGTTTTGAGGATATATTTTTATTTCCTCTCTTTCAAATCTATAATAATCCAATTGAAGATTTTTAGCTACTTCAATAGCATTTGAAGACACTTCCACAGCATATGGGTGGCTTATATCAACTATAGTTGTCACCTTGTTTTCAGAGACAAATTTTTTCATCTCATCTTTTGTCAATTTTTTACATAAAACTTTTACTGGCAAACCATCTAAAAGTCTTCCTCCATATTCTGTAGCTGTTGTTACCACTATATTTTTGTCATCAGAGGCAAATTTTTCTAAAAAATCTCTTGAGTCTTTAGTTCCTCCGATAACCCATATCATAATTTATACCCTCTAGGTGTTATCATCTTATTATTTTTTACATAAGTTTTTGAGTTTCCAACAATAACTACTGTAAACATATCTATTTCATAATCTAAGAAATGTTCAAGATCAGTTAAAGTATAGTTTTGATCCTCTCTTCCAACGTGTCTTAAAAGTGCAACTGGAGTTGTAGGAGCTTTATGTCTTAACATTATCTCTCTTGCTTCTACTATTTGAGTTGTTCTTCCATTACTTTTTGGATTGTATAAAGAGATTACAAAATCTCCCTCACTTGCTTTGTCTATTCTTTTTGTAATAACGTCCCAATCTGTAAGCAGATCACTTAAACTGATAATAGCTTGATCGTGCATTATAGGTGCTCCAACAACAGCTGCTCCTGCTATTGAAGCTGTTATTCCTGGAATTACCTCAACTTCTATACCACTATCCATAGCAACCTCTATCATAATTCCTGCCATTCCATATATACCAGCATCTCCACTACTTATAAGAGCCACTGTTTTCCCCTCTTTTGCTAACTCAAGAACTTTTTCACATCTATCAATCTCTTTTTTCATTCCAGAAACATAGAACTCTTTTTCTTTAAATTCATCTTTTACTAAATCTACATATGTAGTATATCCAGCTATAATATCTACATTTTTTAGTATTTTATAAGCTCTTACACTTATATCTTCCATATTTCCAGGTCCAATTCCTACAACATATATTTTTCCTTTATTCATCATATATTTTCTCCTCGTATATTGATATTGTCATTCCATCATAAACATATTTTTGTTCTAAAAACTTTCCATTTCCTTTTGATGCCAACAAAGCACAAGGTTCAGAAACACAGCTTACTCCTATCTGTTTTTTTACAAAATCAGATCCCTTAAATTGAGATTCTACCTTTTTTATATCCTCTCTTGAAATTATTACTAACTCTTTATTAAGCTCTTTACAACACTCTATAAGCCCAATTTCATCAGCTTTTATATCAACAGTAGATATTTTTTTAATACTTTTCATAGAAAGATTATGATTGCTCATAGCCAGTTTTATTCCAGCTAAAATATGCTCTTTAGAAGTGCCTCTTTTACACCCCACACCTAAAATAAGATTTTTAGGATATATCTGTATAGTTTCTAATTTTTCTCTATTAGATACAATAATAACTCCCTCGGCACATCTTTCTTTATTCTCTAAAAAAACATTTTTAGGAAGTTTAAGCTCAACATTTTTACCATCAACTATTAAAGATGTCACATTTTTAGCTTTTTCAAGTGATTCTAATTCCCCATTTAATTTTTGAGAAAGTGTATCAACAGCTATCTTTCCTGTTACATCTGAGCTAGTTGTTATAATTGGAACAAGATTTAATCTATTTCCAATTATATTAGCAAGTTCATTAGCTCCTCCTAAATGCCCAGAAAGTAAAGAAATTACAAAATTAGCTCCCTCATCAATAACTACAACTGCAGGATCAATATCCTTACTTTTTATCAAAGTTGATATTTTTCTTATAACTATTCCAGTTGCCATTATAAAAATATGTCCATCATAACTATTAAACTCTTTTTCTAAAGTTTCAGTAAAATTTTCCATTTGAAAAGTATCTTCAATTTGAAATTTTTTCAAGGTATATACCTGTGTTTCAAGGATTCTTCCATAAACTTTCGCAAGTTTTCCTGCTCCCCTTGTAACGCTCCAAATTGCCAGTCTCATTTTACTCTATTCCTTTTCTAAACTCGTGTGTAAAAGTTTTATCATAAAGTTTTGATTTTTCATATTCATTACCTAAAAAATCACCAACCAATATTTGAGCTGTTTTAGAAATTCCAGCTTCTTTTACTTTTTGTTCTATTGTCTCTAAAGTTCCAATTACTATTTTTTGATCCTCCCAAGTAGCTCTTTGCACTACTGCTATTGGAGTAGTCATTGGATATGAAGTTGCAAGTCTTTTAACTACATCTCCAATCATATGAACAGATAGGAAAATAGCCATTGATGCTCTGTGAGTAGCAAGACTTTCTAATGATTCCTTTTCTGGAACTGGAGTTCTTCCCTCTAATCTTGTACAGATAACAGTTTGAGAAACTGATGGAAGCGTAAATTCTTTTTTTACTGCTGCTGCTGAAGCTAAGAATGAACTTACTCCCGGTATAACTTCATAATCTATTCCGTGTTCATCAAGAACGTCCATTTGCTCTCTATGAGCTCCAAAAATAGCTGGATCTCCAGTATGAACTCTAGCCACTTTTTTTCCAGCCTTAACTCCCTTTATTGTAACGTCCATAACCTCTTCTAATGTCATTGAAGCTGAATTATATACCTCTGCTCCCTCTTTATGACACTCTATTACTTGTCTTGGAACAAGTGAACCTGCATATATTATAATATCTGCCTCTTTAACTATTCTTTGTCCTTTTATTGTAATTAGTTCTGGATCCCCAGGTCCTGCACCTATGAAATAAACTTTTTCCATTGTTCAATTCCTCCTTTTTTTAATAACATTGTTGAAAAGTAGTGTATATCATCTTTGTTCAAAGATGATATATCAAAATATACCTTTTGATTTTCTTTCCCACAGTTTGAAACCAAAATAATATTATCCATATTTCCTGTTTTTATGATAGCTTCTTTCAATCTATCAAAATTTCTACTCACTTTCATAAATACAAGATTATCA
>JAUNAY010000154.1 GCA_030527385.1 Fusobacterium sp.
TTGGATAGATAGCACTTTTATCAATTGTACCATAAAAAAGAGTTTCACTGGATATTAAATTATTGGAAGAATCTAAAAATAATACGTTAAATTCTTCACGCTGAGAATAACCAATACTTCCTCTTAAATATGCCAAAAGATCATTTTTATTTTTTATATTTAAAATATCTTTATTATTTATTTTCTCTCTATATAAACTCAATGCAAATTCCCCTATTAATTTTAGGAAAACTGCACTATTTTCTCCTATACCATCTGTTTTTAAAAGAGATTCTATATCAGTTTTTACAACCTCTTCTATTGTTTTAAATTTTTTTATTAATTCTTTTGCTATAGGTTTAACATCTTTTCTAGCAATGGAGTAAGTAAGTAAAAGTTCTAATATTTCATAGTCATTAAATCCACTGAGCCCACTAGCTATATATTTCTTTCTAAGTCTGTCACGATGTCCCTCTTCTGATTTTATCATAGCACTCACTCTTAAAAAAACATATCATATACATCTGCTGGAGTTTTCATTCCATTTATAATTTCAATAGCAGAGTCAACTATTGGATAAGCTAAAACAGCTCCTGTTCCCTCTCCTAGTCTCATTCCCATATTAAAGAAAGCTTTTAATCCTAATTCTTCAAGAACTAATTGCATTCCTGGTTCTTCACTCATATGAGTAGCTATAATATAATCTTTTACCTTTGGTTCGATTTTACAAGCAACTAGGGCAGCTACACTCGATATAAATCCATCTATTAACATAGGTTTTTTATATCTTGCAGCTCCTAAATACATTCCTACCATACAAGCAATATCAAGCCCTCCAACGTGAGCTAAAACATCAATTGGTTCCATATCAAAAGTATTATATTTTTTACAAGCTTCAATAATTACTTTTTTCTTTTTATTTAGAGCGTCATCTGTAAGTCCAGATCCTCTTCCAACTATTCTATCAATATCTCCTTTTGTAAAAGAGTAAAGAATAGCAGAGCTTGTTGAAGTATTTCCTATTCCCATTTCACCATTTGAAAAAATATCAAAATTACTTTTTTCTTCTATCATTTCAATTCCAACAAATATAGCTTTGATACACTCTTCTCTTGACATTGCAGGTTCTATATAAAAATCCTTTGTTCCTTTCATAACAGGTTTTCTATAAAGATTTGGATAATCTCTTGGAACGCTATCTTTTATTCCTATATCAATAAGATTAAAATCAATTCCTAAATTTTTTGTCAATAAACCTATTGCTGCAATTTTATTTAACATAGCTTCAGATACTAAACGAGTATATTCTAAAGGACAAGAAGCTACTCCCTCTGCTACTATACCATTGTCTGCTGCTGCAACTATATGACATTTTTTTGTTAGTCTTTTAATAGGAAATCCAACTATTCCAGCTAATTTTATATCAATATCTTCAAGAGTACCTAAACTTCCTTGAGGTTTCATCTTTCTATTAAGTTCATCTTGAGCAAGTTTTATAGCTACTTTATCTGCTTCTTCTATTTTACTTAAAAATTCTTTTAACTTCTCCATCTTATCACCCTATATTTAGTCCTTTTAAAATTGGAAAATTATCAGCAAATTCAATTATACATATTCCACCATTTTCCACATTATATTTCCAATAACTTTCTAATTCATTTGAAAAATACCAACTCAATATGCAATTAATCACTCCCCAGTGAGTAACTACCAAATTATCCTTTTCTTTATTTAAACTTTCAACAAAATTTATAGCTCTTTTTTGTAAACTACCTAAGCTTTCTCCTGTCACAAAGTCAAAAGTTTGCCATTCATCTTGACTTTTTTTTGCTTCTTTAGGATATTTCTCTAAAATCTCTTTGTAACTCAACCCTTCAAATATTCCAAAATCTATCTCTTCCAATCTTTCATCCAATTGTATGGGAAGATTTAAAAAATTTACTATCTGGGCAGTTTCAGAGGCTCTTTTTAAATCACTTGAATAGATGTGATCGTATTTATATCTATTTTTTAACAACTCTTTTGTTTTTTTACATTGCTCTTTTCCAACTTCATTTAAGTTTGGATCAAGTTTTCCAAAAAATATCCCCTCTACGTTCATTTGAGTTTGTCCGTGTCTAACTAATATTAGTTTTCCCAATATTATCCCCCTATCTAGCTAAGATATATATACCTAACAATACAATTATCTCGCTTATTTCAACAACTGCTCCTAATGTATCTCCTGTTATTCCCCCTATTTTTCTAGTCATAAGTTTAGCAAATAAATATCCTAAAATCATAACTATTGGAATAATTATTAATATTGTATAAGGAAGTTCAAAAAGATAAGTTGCTCCACCAACAAATGCTGCAGTTAAAATTGTAGCTACTCCAACAGCTACTCCATCTGTATGATCAACAAATGTTTTTCCCATTCCAGTTGCTCTAGCATAAGGAGCAGCCCCACAGTTAACAACACTATTCAATCTAGCTATAACTGGAGATATTAAAACCATTATTGGCATAACTGCAGGAAACTCAGAAGAACCCTCAACAAGTAGTGCCACTTTTAAAAAGAAATAAAGAATTAGAACAAGTCCACCATTTGTTCCAAGTCTTGAATCTTTCATAATATCTAACATTTTTTGTTTGCTTCTATAACTGAAAATTCCATCAAAAGTATCTGCTAAGCCATCAAGATGAAGTCCACCAGTAAGTACAACTTCAATTATTACCAAAATCACAGCCATTACCATTGGTGAATAAATAATACGTCCTAACAAGCAGAAAGCTAGAAAAAGAATTAATCCTATTACCATTCCAACTACTGGGAAAAATCTCATCCCCTTTCCTAGCTCGTCAGAATCAAATTTAGGATCAAGTCCTATTGGAAGTCTAGTCATAAATCTAAAAAGTAAAATTAATCCTTTCATTAAATCCTCCTAATCTATTTTAATTGCATTTTTAATCCTGATATAAGTAGATAAGCTTCATCTGATTTTGAAGCTACAATCTGATTCATACGTCCACATATATCTCTAAAATATCTTCCTAAAGGATAAGCAGGAACAACTCCCATTCCTATCTCATTAGAAACAACTACTAAATCTTGATCTTCGTTTTTTATAAATTCTAAAAAATCCTCAACCTCTTTTTTTATGTTGCTTTCTATCAAAGATAATTGAGAATCTTTCATATTATCCAAGTTATAATATTTTTCAATAATCATAAGATTAGTAAAAATATTTGTAATACAGTATATTAAAAAAAATACT
>JAUNAY010000155.1 GCA_030527385.1 Fusobacterium sp.
AAAACTGCTCCAAAATCTTCTGTAATATTAATAAGTAAATAACTAAAGCTGGGCAATCATTCGCCCAGCTTTCTTAATATCTATATTCTTTTTCTTAACATATCTAATTCATTTAACTCTTCATCTAATTTTATCTTTACAAATGAATTTGGATTTGCCGCTTCTACTTTTTCAACTTCTTTATCTCTATTCATTAAAGTCATTTCTGGTAAAACTATCTCTCTTACATTTATTCCAGGACTAACAACTTCTAATTTTTCTCCCACTAATAATCTATTTCTGATAGCTAAAATATACTCATTATTTGGAAGCTTTTTCTCTACTTTAGCTACTAATTGATGTGATTGGCTATAAGAATTTCTATCGTTGTAGTTTTGTCCCTCTACTCCTGGTCTTCCCATATAAAATCCATTTGTATATGATCTGTGTGACACTGACTCTAATTCTTCTAACCATTTTGGATTATACTTATAGTTTCCAGAATAGTAACTATCAATAGCATCTCTATACACTTTTACACAGTTAGCCACATAGTAAATTCCTTTCATTCTTCCTTCAATCTTTAATGAATCTACTCCTAAATCTAATATTTTATCAATAAACTCTATTGTACATAGATCTTTTGAGTTAAAAATATATGTTCCGTGATCATCTTCAAATACTGGCATATATTCCCCTGGTCTAGTTTCCTCAACAAGAGAATATTTCCATCTACAAGATTGAGCACAATCTCCTCTATTAGCATCTCTTCCAGTCATATAGTTACTTAATAAACATCTTCCTGAAATAGACATACACATAGCTCCGTGAATAAATACTTCTAACTCTATATCTGGAACTTTAGCTCTAATTTCAGCTATGTTGTCTAATGAAATTTCTCTTGCTAATACAACTCTCTTTGCTCCAAGATCTCTCCACATTTGTACTGAACGCCAGTTTGTATTACTTGCTTGTGTACTTACACTAATACGTAGATTTGTATTTTCTTTTACTATTTGAAATACTCCTAAATCAGCAACAATTACCCCGTCTACTCCAATTTTTTCTAAAAATTTAACATAATCTGGCAACAATTCCAATTCATTGTTATGAGGTATAATATTTAAAGTAACGTAAACTTTTTTTCCTAAATTATGTGCATAATTTACTGCTTCTATCAACTCTTCATCTGAGAAATTACTACTTCCAGCTCTCAGATTAAACATTTTTCCACCTAAAAATACTGCATCAGCTCCATAGTGCATTGCCATTTTAAATTTTTCCATATTTCCAACAGGAGCTAATAATTCTACTTTTTTCACTTTATCATTCCTTTCATAATTTTTAATAATTTATCTCTCAATATCAATCTATTTTATTTGTATAATTTTCAAATTTTGTAAGCTCGTGGAAGAATCTAAGTTTTACAGTCCCAGTAGGTCCATTTCTATGTTTTCCTATAATTACTTCTGTAATTCCTTTTTCCTCTGTTTCTTCATTATAATAGTCATCTCTATATAAAAACATTACCATATCAGCATCTTGCTCTATTGCTCCAGACTCTCTTAAGTCTGAAAGCATAGGTCTTCTATCTGCTCTTTGTTCAGTAGCACGTGATAACTGTGACAAAGCTATAATTGGAACATCTAATTCTCTTGCAATTCCTTTTAATGATCTTGAAATATCAGATATCTCCTGTTGTCTACTTTCATTTTTTCCACTGCTACCTTTTATAAGTTGAAGATAATCTATTAAAATCATATCTAATTTACCTGCTGCTTTTAATCTTCTTGCATAAGCTCTTATTTCTAATACTCCAACATTTGGAGTATCTGCTATATTTATCTCTGTTCTTGCTAATCTTCCACTAGCAATCCCCAATCTTCCCCAATCTTCAGGAGCTAAGAATCCTGTTTTTATTTTCTGAAGTCCTATTCCAGCTTCAACAGCTAAAAGTCTTTGCAATAATTGAGAACTAGACATCTCTAAACTAAAAAGCAAAACTGCCTTATTACTCTTTACAGCAGCATTAAGTGCTAAATTTAGTGCAAAAGCTGTTTTTCCCATTGCTGGTCTTGCAGCTAAAATTATTAAATCTGAAGGTTGAAATCCGCTTGTCATCTGATCAAAATCTGCAAATCCTGAAGATATACCAATAGTTGTTCCCTTATTAGCATACACTTTTTCAAGTCTTAAAAACTCTTCAGCCATTGCATCTCTTATCTTTACAATATCTTTTGACTCGTTATTTTCTGAGATTTTAAATATCATTCCCTCAGCTCTATCTAAAATAGTATCAACCTCATCATAACCTTCATATGCCATCTCAACTATTTTAGTTCCAACATCTCCTAATTTTCTTAAAGTAGCTTTTTCTTTTATTATTTTTGCATAAGCTACTATATTTGCAGCAGTAGGGACTTCTTCTATAATATCATAAAAGACTTGCTCTCCTCCTACTTCTTCAAATTTTTCTTCTTTTTTTAATTGGTTCATTACTATTATAGGGTCGATTTTTTCCCCTGAATTATATATCTCTCTCATAGCTTCATATATTATTCTATGAGCATTTTTATAAAAATCATTAGGAGAAAGTATCTCTATTATTTCACCAAAGGCATCTTCTTTTAAAAAGATACCTCCTAAAACGGCTCTCTCAGCTTCGATACTACTGGGAATTTTTCGCAAATTTTCAATTTCCTGCATTTTTTTCTCCTTATTTTTTCTTTAACTCTTATAGAGATTTAGCTACTATTTTAACTTCAGCTTTTACCTCTGTATGTAGTTTTATAGTTGCTATATGTTCTCCCAAGCTCTTAATATTACATTCTATTTTTTTTCTATCAATTTCTACTCCAAATGTTTGTTTTAAAGCAGTTGATACCTCTT
This sequence comes from Fusobacterium sp., assembly GCA_030527385.1. GTDB lineage: Bacteria > Fusobacteriota > Fusobacteriia > Fusobacteriales > Fusobacteriaceae > Fusobacterium_A. Next base: position 2,869 of record JAUNAY010000155.1, read on the forward strand.
TATTTGTAATTGCTCCAAATAATTTTCCATTATCTCCTGTTTTAACTCCAATCTCTACTTTTTTAGCTTCTAATACTTTTTTCAATTCAAGTGATTTTATTTTTTCCTCTTGTAATCTTTTTTCTTCTCTTTTCTTTTGATTTTCTATTTTCTTTAATTCTTCAGGAGTTGCGATTATCCCTTTTTTATTTTTTATAATAAAGTTGTGAGCATAACCATCAGATACTGTTATAAGATCTCCTTTTCTCCCTTGTCCTGCCACATCTTGTGTTAATATAACTTGTATTTTTGCCATTTAACTTCCTCCAATTATTCTGTTTTCTATTAATTACTTAATTATCTTTTTTTATTTTTATT
>JAUNAY010000156.1 GCA_030527385.1 Fusobacterium sp.
AATTTTTTAGGCTCTTATTATTTATTTATTCTCTTTCTCTTTTTTTGCTACTAATGGAATATTTGCTATTAAAGCTGTGCTTCTTTTATTTTCTGGATTTTCAGCAACTTCTATATTCAAAGCATTTTTATCTATGTCTACATATTTAGATATTACTGCTATAATCTCATCTTTCATCTCTTCTAAAACACTTGCTGGTAACATAGCTCTATCGTGAATTAAAACAAATTTTAATCTATCTTTAGCAATATTCTTAGAACTATTATTTTCTTTTTTAAAAAGATCAAAAATTCCCATTTACTCTACCTACTTTCCAAAAACCATTTTTAATTTTTCAAAGAATCCAAGTTTTACATCTAAATCTAAAAATGGAACATCTTTTCCCTCAATTCTTTCAACTATATTTCTATATGCGTTGGCTGCTAAACACTCTCCCTTATATACTAAAGGTTCTCCTTTATTAGTTGAAATAACAATATTTTCATCATCAGGCACTACTCCTAATAATTTTATAGCAAGTATATCAAGTATATCTTCCACACTTAACATATTTCCTGCTTTTACCATATCCATTTTTATACGATTTATTATAAGTCTTGGGTTTCTTATCTCATTAGCTTCTAATAGTCCAATTATTCTATCAGCATCTCTTGTAGCAGAAATTTCTGGTGTTGTAACTACAATAGCTTCATCTGCTGCTGCTATTGCATTTTTGAACCCTTGCTCTATTCCTGCTGGGCAATCAATTATGATATAATCAAAATCATTTCTTAAAGCATCAATTAGAGTTTTCATCTGTTCACCATTGACATCATTTTTATCTCTAATTTGTGCAGCTGGTAATAGGCATAAGTTTGAGCATCTTTTATCTTTTATTAAAGCTTGTGCTATTCTACATTTTCCCTCTATTACATCAACCAAATCATACACTATTCTATTTTCTAAACCTATTACTACATCAAGGTTTCTTAACCCTATATCTGTATCTATCAAAAGAACCTTATGTCCCTTTAAAGCTAATCCTGCTCCTAAATTAGCAGTAGTAGTAGTTTTTCCTACTCCACCCTTTCCTGATGTTACTACAAACACCTTTGCCATTTTTACCACTCCTAACATAAATTTTCAATTACCCATTATATGAACGAGCATTAAAATCTTCTACTAATATCTCATTATTTTTAATATAAGCTATTTTAAAGCCACCTTTTCTATCAACCTTATTAGTATCTAGTATCTCTTTTTGCATAGGTTTTGCTGTTTTGCTTCCTATTACAAGTTGAATTGGATTCATATAGTTAGCTCCTATAAAAGCATCTTTATCATCATCAAGTCCTGCATATACAGTTCCATTAAGATGCCCTAATACTATTATATTTCCTTTTGCTCTTAACATAGCTCCAGGATTTACATCTCCTATAATAACTATATTTCCTTCATACTCTATCTTATTCCCAGATCTTAAAGTTCCTCTAAAAAACTTGGTTGGTCCTTCCTCTGTCACTGCTTTAAAAAATTTTATTTTCTCTTTTCTATTTGCTCCCGAACCACTTTCCGAAAATACATAAGTTATATTTATATCACTATTTAGTTTTATTAGATCTATAAGTACATTTTCTTCTAATTCACTTAAAGGTCTATTAGAAAACTCAATAGCTAAGTGAACATCTCCTATAAAATTTTTAGCCTCTTTTATCTTCTCAACTAAACTATCCTTAAGAGTTAAAAAATCTATTTCTGAATTCAGATGTATTACTAACCTATCTTTTTTCCCTTTTAAAATAACATAATTATTCATAAGACTCACCTTTTGTCTAACTTTATAGCTTTAGTATATCATAACCCCCATTCATTAGCAACAATTTCCATAGTTAATAATTGTACATATTTAGAAAAAATGATATAATTTTCACAATAATATATTTTTATGAAAGGAAAGCGTATGGAAAAAAATATTTTTAAAGGAAGTGTTGTTCTAAATCCTGTTCCCGTTGTTTTAATAACAAGTAAAAATTCAGAGGGAAAAGATAATGTTTTTACTGTTGCTTGGACTGGAACTATATGTACAAAACCTCCTATGTTATCAATTTCAATCAGACCTGAAAGATTATCTTATGAATATATAAAAGAAACTATGGAGTTTACTGTAAATCTTCCTACAAGAAGACTTACAAGAGAAACTGATTACTGTGGAGTACGTTCTGGAAGAACAAATGATAAGATAAAAGAGATGGGATTTACTTTGAAAGATGGGAAAGAGGTTAAATCCTCATATATTGAAGAGTGTCCAATAAATATAGAATGCAAAGTAAAACAGATTATTCCTCTAGGAACTCACGATCTTTTTCTAGCTGAAGTTTTATGCTCACATATTGATTCTCGACTTTTAGATGAAAACCAAAAAATTCATTTTGAATGGGCTAATCTTATTGCTTACTCTCACGGTGAATACTTCCCTATGCCTAAAGAAGCAATCGGAACTTTTGGCTATTCAGTTGCTAAAAAAAAGAGTGTTGAAAAAAGAGAAACTTTAAGAAAACCTACAACAAAAACTAATAAAAAGAAAACTACAACAAAAAAGAAAAAGGTGAAAAGATAGATGTTAGATAGAATTAATGCTTTAGGACAATACTTAGTTGAAAAGAATGGTAAACCCTTTAATTTTAAACAGATAAAGGGAGATCATATGTACCCTGGAATTTTGTTCTCTTTTGCTGGAGAGGATTATTTAGTTACTCCTGATAGAGCAGAATTAGAGTACACTATTTCTCTTATGGGATCAAGAACTTTTGAAGATTACCCACCTAAACACGCAAGAAAATATACTCATAGAAAATTTGGAAAAATTAATAAAAAAACACAAGAAATAGTGAATTATAAAAACACTAAATATATTATAATAAAATTGTAGGCAATTTCTTATTTTTGGTGTATAATTCAGCTATGGAAATCTCATAGACAAAGGGGAGGTAATTTTATGAAAAAAATGTTTATAATTTTAGCTATATCTGTACTTGCTTTTGCTGGTTGCTCACGTACTGAAAAACACGTTGCTGCTGGAACTGCTGTTGGTGCTTTAGCTGGACACGTTATCGGTGGAGACACTGGTACTATTGTTGGAGCTGGAGTTGGAGCTGCTGCTGGTGCAATCATTGCTGACAAAAACAAATAAGATTTAACTAATAATAAAATTTTAAAGAGTTGCTTTTTATGGCAACTCTTTTTAT
>JAUNAY010000157.1 GCA_030527385.1 Fusobacterium sp.
TTTAAAAACATCTGATAAGATAGTAGCGGTTACAAATAGAGATGAGCTTATTTTAAATGATGATGATTTTAAATTCTTAAAAGAAACTTTTAAAGATAGACTTATAATATATCCATATGGAGGACATTGTGGAAATATGTTTTATAGTGAAAATGTAGATGTGATGCTAAAATATTTAAAAGAGGGGGTATTCAAATATGAAGAACAAAAATAGGATACTAATTCTTTTATTATTTATATCACTATTTACAATCTCTTTTGGAGAAGTTAAACAAGAGGAAAAAAGTAGTGAGAGTGTTGCTGAAAAAGAGATTTCAGAACATTTTGGTGTATATGACCCTTGGGAGCCTCTAAATAGAAGAGTATACTATTTTAACTATACTTTTGATAAATATATCTTTTTACCTGTGGTAGATGCTTACAATTTGATTACTCCTACTTTTGTACAAAATAGGGTGACAAACTTTTTTAAAAATAGTGGTAACATTAGCACAACAGGGAATGCTATTTTACAAATGAAACCTAAAAAGGCTATGAGAGCGTGGGGAAGATTTTCTATAAATGCCACTTTGGGGCTTTTTGGACTTTTTGATGTGGCATCAAAATTAGGAATGCCTAAACCTTATGAAGATTTTGGGCTTACTCTTGCTCACTATGGTGTAGGAGCTGGACCTTATCTTGTTTTACCTATATTAGGACCGAGCAATTTAAGAGATGCAATAGGTAGTGGAATAAATAGTTACGCTTTGGGAGTTATAGACCCATATGAAAGTGCTGATATTGTAGACATAGATTCACCAGCTATGATGGCATTACAAGGCATAGATAAAAGAAAAAATACAAAATTTAGATATTATGCTAGTGGTTCGCCTTTTGAGTATGAATATTTGAGATTCTTTTATAAAAAATATAGAAATTTACAAATAAATAACAGAGATTAATATAAAAATTTAACTAAAATAATGGAGGGGAGTAAGAATGAATTTACAAGAGAGAGTTTTGACTTATAAAGATGATATAGTTAAAGGAATACAAGGGGCAGTGCAAATAAAAAGTGTTAATGAACCAGCTCAAGAGGGGAAACCTTTTGGAGAGGGACCAACAAAAGCACTTCAATATTTTTTAGATTTAGGAGAAAAGTTAGGATTTAAAGTTGAGAATTTTGACAATTATGCAGGAACTATTGAGTTTGGAGAGGGAGAAGAGGTTGTAGGAATTTTAGGACACGTGGACGTAGTACCAGAAGGAGATGGATGGACATATCCTCCATATAGTGGAACTATTGCAGATGGAAAAATCTTCGGAAGAGGAACTCTTGATGATAAAGGACCATCAATGATATGTCTATATGCTATGAAAGCGATTATGGATTCTGGACTAAAATTAAATAGAAAAGTAAGAATGATAATAGGAGCTAATGAGGAAACTGGAAGTTTATGTATGGAACATTATTTTAATACTTTAAAGATGCCTCAACCTACAATGGCATTTACTCCTGATTCAACTTTCCCTGTTACATTTGCAGAAAAAGGAATCATTCGTGTTAAATTCACTAAGAATTATAAAAATTTAGAAGATTTTTCAATTGCTGGAGGAAATGCGTTTAACTCTGTTCCAGATGGAGCAAAAGCTGTTATTCCTCAAGAGTTTGTTGGAGATTTAATTTCTAAAGTTGAAGAATTTAATAATGGAAAAGAGTATAAAGTTATAGTTGAGTTAAAAGATGGAAAATATTTTATAACTTCTGAAGGGAAATCATCACACGCTGCAAGACCTCAAAAAGGATATAATGCAGTTAGTGCTTTATTTGCTTTTTTAGGAACAGTTGAAATATTAAATGTAGATCTTAAAGATATAGTTGATTTCTTTAAAGAATATGTAAAAATGGAAAATAATGGAGAGTCTTTAGGAGTAAATTTTGAAGATCACGAAAGTGGAAAACTTACATTAAATATAGGAAAAATGAGCATTGAAAATGGAGCTATGGAGATTTGTGTAGATATGAGATGTCCAGTTCATATATCTAATCAAAAAGTTATAGATACTTTAAAAGAAAAGGTTTCACATAGAGTAGATGTTGTTGTTGCTGGAGAAAATGCTCCTCTATATGTTTCTAAGGATAGTTTCTTAGTTTCTACATTGATGAAAATTTATAAAGATATTACTGGTGATGTAGAAGCTGAACCAATAGCTATTGGTGGAGGAACATATGCAAGAGAGGTTACAAATGGGGTTGCTTTTGGAGCTTTACTTTCTTCACAAGTTGATAATATGCACCAAAAAAATGAGTGCCTAGAAATAGACAAAATTGATACTATTGCTAGAATATATGTAGAAGCTATTTATCAATTGGCAAAATAAAAAAAACTAGTAAAATAATATTTTTTTTAGTATTATATAGTGAGGAATACATTATATATTACTAAGGAGATATAAAAAATGGAATGGAAGTATTTAACCATTGACGACAAAGAAATTATTGATGAGTTCACCAAGGGGAAGTTTGTAACTTGTGATTACAATTTTACAAATCTTTATCTATGGAGTCAAGGGGAAAAAATCAGTTATGCTATTGAAAATAATGTTTTGGTTGTAAGAGGAATCTATGAGGATAAATATTATTACTTTATGCCAATTCCTAGATCATTAGAATTTATAGATAATGCTAAAGAAGTGATAAAATCTTTGTTAGAGGAAAAGGCTCAAATAGTTCTTGTCCCTGAAAGATGGAAAAATTATCTTGAAGATAGTTTTGTTTTAGAGGAGAGAAGAGATAGTTTTGACTATGTATATTCTATTGAGAGTTTAGCTTATTTAAAAGGAAGAAAATACAGCAAAAAGAAAAATAGAGTTAATAATTTTATGAAGAGTTACGATTATACATACGAAAAGATAAGTTCTGAAAATATAAATGAGGTATTAGAGTTTCAAGGAAATTGGTGCCACGACAAATCTTGTGAAGTTGTAACTGTTTTGAGAAATGAAGATATTGGAATACACAATCTTTTAAACCATTTTGACAGATTGAATATTAAAGGTGGAATATTAAAAGTTGATGGGAAAATTATAGCTTATTCTCTAGGGGAAGCATTAGATGATGAGTATGTAGTAATACACATCGAAAAAGGACTTAATGAATATATAGGAAGTTATCAAGCTATTAATATGCTGTTTTTGCAAAATGACTTTAAAGATTATAAGTTTGTAAATAGAGAAGA
>JAUNAY010000158.1 GCA_030527385.1 Fusobacterium sp.
GGACTATGGCAAGGTATTTTAAATGCTAAAAATAATTTTATGGCTGAAGTAAGAAGTTTCTGCGGTGGTTTTATTTCAGGATTCAAAGAAGAATTAGGAATACATTCTCCAGCTAGAAAAATGATCCCAATAGGTGAATATACTATTCAAGGTGTTTCAGTAGGTATGGATAACGAAATGCCTAACTTAAATGACCAAGTTAAAGACCAAATGTCTAAAATGGTTAATAAAATGAAAGCAACTGTAAAAGCTGAAACATCAGCACAAAGTTTTAAGGCTTCATTCGGTGCTATGACTATGAATAAATCATTTAAATTAATGATGCCTGACCAAAAACAAACTATACACCAAAATATTAATAATAATATTGTTATGGATAGTGATGTTATAGCAGCACATACAACACATAAAGTTATAGAAAATATAACAGAAAATCAAAATAGTTATTTAGTAGCGACAGGAGGTATTTTTTAATGAATAAACCTGTTTTTTTTATATTTAATAATAAAAACTCAATGGACTTTGGAATTAAATTAATAGATGATATAACTATCCCAAATCCACAACCTAAAAGTGAAACTATTTCTATTCCTGGTGGAGAAGATTTAGTCGTAAAAGATGGTGGATATTCTGATATTACTATTCCAGTTCCAATTGATATTTTAAATAAAGAAATTATTAAAAGGAAATATAGAGATATTAAAAACTGGTTATCTGATATTAAGGATAATAAACTTATTTTTTCTAATGATTCAGAAGTCTTTTATAAGGTTAAACAAATTAATTTAGATTCATTTAAAACTGAATTTATTGAAATGGGAAGTGCAACTATTAATTTTATTTGTTCCCCTTATACTTATTATTTAGATGGAATTTTAGAAATACCTTTAGTTCCTATTTTATTTAATGATTATGGGAAAGAAGCTAAACCTATTTTTCACATTAAAGCAGAAGGATTAGTTACTCTTACTATAAATAACAGTTCAGTTGAGTTAAATGTTGGCCAAGAAATTACTGTGGATGTAGAAAGAGAGCTAATTTATAAAGAAGGAGTTATAAATAATTCAATAAAAAAAGGTTCCTGGGATTCTTTAGTTTTAAAACAAGGAAAAAATGAATTAAGTTATACATGTGATGGAACTTTTAATAGCATTACTATAATTCCGAATTGGAGGTGTTTATAAAAATGAGTATAGAATTTTATAATTTTAATAATACAAACTATGAAAATGATGGTGATGTTACTTTAGCACCTTCAAAAGCTATTTTTAAAATTAAAATGAATGGTATTTGTGAAATAGAAATAGATCACCCATACGATAAAGAAGGTCGTTGGAAGATTATAAATAAAGGTGGAGTTATTAAAGCACCTACGCCTTATTCTAATGGTCAACTCTTTGGTATATATGGAATAAAGAAAAATATGTTAAAGACAGGAATTATAATTCAAGCTAGACATATATTCTTTGATTTAATTCACACTACAGTTGATGATATAAGAGCTGTAGATAAAAATGGTCAAGATGCTTTAAATATTCTTTTACAAGGAACTAAATTTACTGGTCATAGTAATATTTCAGCTTCTAATACTTGTTATTTTGTTAGAGATAATATAGTTTCTTTAATTAATAGTGATAAAGATAATACATTCATAAAGCGTTGGGGTGGAGAAATATTTTTAGATAATTATGATGTCTATATAAACGATAAAATCGGTGGTAATTATGGAGCTAGAGTATCTTATGGTATAAATATGCTTGACCTTGGTATAAAGGAAAATAACGATAATATCGTAACTAGAATTAAGCCTATAGCCTACAACGGTAGAACACTTCCTAACTATGGATATGTTGATAGTCCTTTAATTAATAAATATAGAATTATTTATGAGAAATTTATTCAAATGGATAATTTAAAATTAAAATCTGATTTACAGGACCAATCAGATGATTCAGATGACGGAAGTATTTTATTTGATACTGAAGAAGAACTTTATCAAGCTATGAAAGATAAATGTAATGAATTATTTGAAAATGGAATAGATAAGCCTGAAATAACAGGAAATATTAAAGTTGCTCCACTTGAAAATTCAGAGTTTTATAAAGATATAAAAGGTTTAGTTAATATAAGTCTTGGAGATACAGTAGTAGCACATAGTGAGCTTTTAGATATTGACATGACTACTCGTTGTATAGGATATGAGTGGAATATATTAACTAAAAAATATAACTCAATTGAAATAGGTGATGTGGTTAAAAATTATTTTGAAAATCAATCAGATATTTCTAATGCAGTTAGTAAAGTTTTAAATGGTAATGGAAATGTAAAAACTGAAAGTTTAGAAGGAATAATCAATGGTTTAAAAACTAAGTTCCAAGCACAAAGAGATATAGCCCAACCACAACAAGTTAGAGCTATGCTATTCGAAGATAAAATAAAGGGAAGCTCAACTTATGGAGCTTTATCTATTGGAAGTATGGGACTAGAAATTGCAAGTGAAAGAACGCCTGATGATAAGGACTGGAATTGGCAAACATTTATAACTGGAACACAAGTAGTAGCTGATTATTTAATAGGTAAACTAAAAACTGTTTTAATTGAAAATGTAGATGGTTCGTTCCAAGTTGATTTAAGTCAAAGTGGTGGAGCGAACTTTTATAATAATGGGAAAAAAGCAATAAATATTTCAAATAACGAAATTGACTTATATGATTGGTTTCATGATGGAAAATTTATAGGTAGCTTGGCATCTATGACAAGAATAGCAAATAAAAATATAGCTCTTATTCAGTTAGCAAACAGTAAAAATAGTATTGTTAGTATTGCCTACCCTAACAACAATGAATATACATCATATATTGAATTCGATAAATTTAATATAGCTGGTAATGAATTTGATAAACCAATTCAAGTAAGAGAAGAAATAAGTTTTAATGGGAACTGGTTATATAGAGCACATTTATCAAATGATGATAAATCAGGATGGATATATGTTGATAATCAAAGAGCTGAAATGTCAAAAGGAGATTATTTTGTCCATTTTATGGACGATAATGCTTCAATAGGTAAAAGTAAGCAACAAGCAATTGTTATAAAAGATGACGGAATTCATTTCTATGGCCAACTTTTTAGGGGAGATTGACTGGTAAATAGCTTGGAAGAATTATTTGGAGAATCTACTGGAGGAAGTTCAGGAAATACAAATGGTCAAG
>JAUNAY010000159.1 GCA_030527385.1 Fusobacterium sp.
GAGGAATTTTTCCTAACCCTATTGCTAAATCTGTTTCAATAAAATCTTTATAGGCATCTTCAAGTGGATATTTTTCACTTCCTCTAAATGCAACTACAAATTTTCCTTTATTTTCAAATACAACAGAATAAAAACCTGTATTTGTTGAATTTGGATTCTGAGCAGTACGATTGTCAGTATAATAAACTTTCCAATATTTCATTACATCTTCAAAATATTTTAGAAAAAATTTATCATATTTAGGATTAAGAATAATAAATGTTCCATTAAAAATTTTTTTATCAACATCATTTTTAAAAATTTCATAGATAGTTTTTCCGTGCTCTGATTGATTAAAATTACAGTATGATAAAATACTAAGCATAATATATTCTTTTGCTGTATGCATACTTTCATATCCCCTACATATTAATTATTAATAAGATAATATAAGTTACTATCCACCCTAATAATCCCCCCATTATTGTTTCAAACAGTGTATGAATTTTTCCTTCTATTCTTGAATGCATTACTAAAACAACCAAGATAAATGTAAGAAAAAATATTTTAGGATTATCAGTTAAAAAAGTTATTATTGTAAAGATAGATGTAGCTAATGCACTGTGTCCACTAGGCATTCCACCTCTTAGAGGAGTACCTCTTTTAAACATAAGTTTGATAGTAATAACTAAAATAATTACAGTTGTTAATACTAAAACAGATGTATGTTGAAAAGAATTTTTAAAGATTTTGAAAACATCTCCTAAATAGATAGGAAACTTTTTTTCAAAAACTATATATCCAACTAAAATTGCATTGAGTGAGGTTACAAGAACAGCTCCAGCAGCTATATCTTTAGCTCTTTTAGCTAGTGGGTGATACTTTTCTGTAACCAAGTCCACACAGCTTTCAATAGCAGTATTAAACATCTCTGTTACCCACATCAAAGTAACACTGATAATAAGAGCAAGAGCTTCTGTTTTAGCTAAATCTAAAAATAACGAGAGAATTAAAACAATCACTGTACAAAAACAATGAAATTTCATATGTCTTTCAGTTCTTATCGTGTCAAATATTCCTTCAAAAGCTACATTAAAACTTTCTGTAACTCCCTTTTCTTTCCAATTTTTTTTCATAGAATCACATCTCTCTTGTGTAGCCAAATTGCCCTAATATCTCTTCCTCTCTAATACGCATCTCTTTTCTATCCTCTTCTTCTATATGATCATATCCTAAAAGATGAAGAAGTCCGTGAGTCAATACATAATATAATTCTCTTTTTACAGAATGGTTATATTCTGCTGCTTGTTCCTCAACCCTTTCTAAAGAGATAACAATATCCCCTAAAGTATCATATGGTCCAATAGCAAAATCTTCTGTTTCGTGATAAGCAAAAGAGATAACATCAGTAGGCTGATCCTTATCTCTGTACTCTCTATTTATAACTTGAATCTCATCATTTCCTGTAAAAAGAAGAGATAAATACACTGGTTTATCACTTTCAAATTCACTTTCTAAAGCTTTTTTTACATAATCTCTAATCTCTTCCTCTTTTACAAGATCGTCATATCCCTCTATCTCTAAAGACATATCCATTACTAATTCCATAATATTCTTCTCCTTTTGTTTTATATATTAATTTATTTTTGTCCTGGGTATTTTATTCTTACGTGGTGAATACTAACTAATGATTTAACAAATGTTTGTATTATAATTTCAATCTCTTTAAATGTTAAATCAGCTTCTGAAAGTTGATGATCTTCAATCTTTCCGTTTATAATTTTTCTCAACATCTCCTCAATCGCTCTTGGAGTTTTTTCATCAAGAGATCTCACTGCCGCTTCAATAGAGTCAGCTAGCATTATGATAGCAGATTCTTTACTTCTTGGTTTTGGTCCACTATATCTAAACTCCTCTTTAGTAACAGTAGAATCTAAAGCCTTTGCTTTGTTATAGAAATAAGCAAGAAAAGTAGTTCCCTGATGCTCATACATAATATTTCTAATCTCTCTAGGAATTTGATATTGTTTTGCCATCTCTGCTCCATCTTTGGTATGTGAAGTAATAATCAAATTACTCATAAATGGAGATACTTTATTATGTGGGTTTTCTCCATTTTGTTGATTTTCAACGTAAAATTGAGGTCTTTTACATTTACCAATATCGTGATAATATGATGCAACTCTAGCAAAAACAGCATTTGCTCCAACAGCAGCAGCGGCATTTTCTGAAAGAGTAGCAACCATCATAGAGTGGTGAAAAGTTCCTGGAGCTTCCATAGATAACTTTTTAAGAAGTGGGTGAGATAGATCACCTAACTCTAAAAGTTTAAATAGTGTTAAAATATTAAAAGTCTTTTCAAAATATGGTAAAAGAGCTATTGTAATCATTCCAGAAACAAGCCCAGAAACTATAATTTCAGAAGACTTTAAAGCAGTACCAAAAGTTTCTATTACAGAGAAAAAGCTAAGCAATCCAAAAGTTGCTACCTTTAAGACAGCCATCTGAATTCCCACTGCTATTAACCCAGCTCTTGTATTAACTTTTTTTATCAGATAAGCACCAAAAGACATAGATGCCATATTCATAACTAAAAATATAAGATCATAATCTATTATTGGCAAGATGAAAAACAACATAAACGATATCATCATTAGTCCAAATTTTGTATTAGTTAAAAGCACCAACAAAAACAGTGCAGTATCTGCTGGAATCAAATATATAAGATCATTATTTATAAATCTAAAAATTAGAAAAAATACAGCTATTATTAAAAGTGCACTCCTATAAGTACTCTTTCTTAAAATATCTTTTTTATATCTATTAAATACAATTTGATAGAAAAGACTAGAGATAATTAACAAATATGTCAAGTTTGCTATTATTATTCCAAAACTTTTTTTATAAGAATATACTCCACAAGCTTCTAATATTTTAATTCTTCTCTCGCTTAAAATCTCTCCTTTTTTAGCTACTAATGTTCCTGCCTTAATTTCTATATATTGATCATTTATTTGTGAAACTTTTTCTTCAATAGATTTTTTTGTTTTCTCTTCGTCATAGATATAGTTAGGAGCAGCAAATGTTTCAACTATCTCTTTTTGAAGATTTGGTAAATTCTCTATTTTTTTATCATATGGAGATCTATATTTTACAGTTGCTTTTTCTTGAATAATTCCACTTTCATATAGATTTTACAAAAATCTTCTAGTTTCTTT
>JAUNAY010000160.1 GCA_030527385.1 Fusobacterium sp.
GATTAGTATTTTGTATAATTGTATTGGTAGTTTTAGCAGTTTTGAATATGTTTAGTGCTAATTTTTACTCAATTTATGCCAAAGGTTTATCAGTTTTAAAAACATATGCCTTATATTGGGTAGTTAGTATTTTTGCATTTATAGGAGGAGCTTGTGTAAATCATAAGCTTTATAATAAAAATAGATTTTGCTTATTTTTGCTTACTATTTCAGGAATATTTTTATCTTTTATAGTTTTTGGGGCTTCCGCCTTTCCAAGTATTGTTCCAAGAATAAATGGAGCCTATGGGTGGATAAGAATAGGAGGGTTGAGTCTTCAACCAGCTGAATTTTTAAAACTACCATTTATTATTTTATTAGCACATCTTTTGGAACGAGCTGAAAAGAATAGATTAAAAAATTTTGCTATAATATTTCACGTTTTGCCAATATTAGCCTTTTACGGATTTTTTATTATGTGGCAAGGAGATCTTGGAACTACTATTCACTATTTTGTAATATTTGCATTTATGCTATTTATGAGTAAAATAGATATGAAATGGATAGTAGGAACTATAACTCTTGGACTTTCTTCAGTAGCAGGAGTATGTGCTTATGTATATACTCTAGGAGATCTTACTAAAGAAGATTATAAAATAAGAAGAGTTGGAAGTTTTTTAACAGGACTTTTAAAAAATGAATATGATAATGATATTGGGTATCAGGTTGGACAGTCACTTATAGCTTTTGGTAGTGGAGGGATAATAGGTAAAGGTTATGCAAACGGTGTTCAAAAATATAGCTATCTTCCAGAGGTAAAAACAGATTTTATTCTTTCATCATATGGAGAAGAGTTAGGCTTTTTAGGAATGTTTATAATAATGGTTCTATTTTTAACACTTTTTAATATTATTAAAAGAATAGGTATGGAAGCAGAAGAATATTTTAGTAAATATCTTGCAATAGGAATCGCTGGGTATATAATTACACAGGCATTAATAAATATGTATGTAGCTTTAGGAATGTTACCAGTATTTGGAATACCTATGCCACTATTTAGTTATGGAGGTAGTTCCTTAGTAACTATTTTTGCTTGTTTGGGAATAGTAATTAATATAAATAAAAAAAGATAATAGAGTTTTAAAAACGGGTAAAATTACAGCCTTACCATTTACTTTAAAGTCAAGTTGTGCTATAATCTAGGATATCATTTTTTATTTTATATACTAAGATAAAATTAAAAAAAAGAAAGGAAGAATATAAAATGGAAATGTCAAAAATAATAGAAAAGATAAATTATTTTACTAAATTATCAAGGGAAAGAGAGCTTACAGCAGAGGAACAAGCTGAAAGAGCTGAATATAGAAAAATGTATTTAGAACAATTTAAAGCTCAAGTCAAAGGGCATCTTGATAGGATAGAAATAGTTGATGATGATAGAGCAGTAAAAAAAGGAACTAAAATAATATAAGTTTTACGGGGGTAAAAATGGAAAAAGTAACAGTAAAATCTCTATACAGAGAACAAGCAAGATTTATTGACAAAGAAGTTGAAATATCTGGTTGGGTAAAGAAAATCAGAGTTCAAAAAAACTTTGGATTCTTAGAGATAAATGATGGATCATTCTTTAAAGGAATACAAGTTGTTTTTGATACTAAGTTAGCAAATTTTGATGAAATTTCACGTCTTTCTATAATTTCATCTGTAAAAGTTAATGGAAAACTTATAAAATCACAAGGAGCAGGACAAGATTTTGAAATTTTAGCTGAAAATATTGATGTTTATCAAAAAGCTGATCTTGATTATCCTTTACAAAATAAAAGACATACTTTTGAATATTTAAGAACAAAAGCTCACTTAAGACCAAGAACAAATACTTTCTCAGCAGTATTTAGAGTAAGATCAGTAGTAGCTTATGCTATTCATAAATTTTTCCAAGAAAATGGATTCGTATACGTTCATACTCCATTAATTACAGGTTCTGACTGTGAGGGTGCAGGAGAAATGTTTAGAGTAACAACTTTAGATCTTAATGATCTTCCAAAAACTAAAGATGGGAAAGTTGACTATACTCAGGACTTCTTTGGAAAAGAAACTAACTTAACAGTAAGTGGACAATTAAGTGGAGAAACTTATTGTGCTGCATTTAGAAATATTTATACATTTGGACCAACTTTTAGAGCTGAAAATTCAAATACAGCAAGACACGCTTCTGAATTTTGGATGATTGAACCAGAAATTGCTTTTGCTGATCTTGAAGCAAATATGGAACTTGCTGAAGCAATGGTAAAATATATTATTAAGTTTGTTATGGACGAGTGTCCAGAAGAAATGGCATTCTTTAATCAATTTATTGAAAAAGGATTGTTTGATAAATTAAATAATGTATTAAATAGTGAATTTGGAAGACTTACTTATACAGAAGCTATTGAAATACTAGAAAAATCAGGTAAAAAATTTGATTACCCTGTTAAATGGGGAATTGACCTTCAAAGTGAACACGAAAGATATCTTGCAGAAGAATATTTCAAAAAACCAGTATTTTTAACAGATTATCCAAAAGATATAAAAGCTTTCTATATGAAACTTAATGAAGATGGAAAAACTGTAAGAGCTATGGACTTATTAGCTCCTGGAATTGGAGAAATTATTGGAGGATCTCAAAGAGAAGACAAGCTTGAAATTCTTGAAAATAGAATCACTGAATTAGGAATGAACCCAGAAGATTATGGATTCTATCTTGACTTAAGAAAATATGGAAGTTTCCCACATTCAGGATATGGACTTGGATTTGAAAGAATTATAATGTATATTACAGGAATGACAAATATTCGTGACGTAATTCCATTCCCAAGAACACCTAAAAATGCTGAGTTTTAATAGTTAAGTAGATAAAATAAGGGGAGAATTGATGTCAATAAAATTTTTGCTGTTGTTTACTTTAATTATGGGATTATTGTTTTATGTAATTACTTATCCCTATCAATCAAAATTAGTTAGAAAATTAAAAAGGGTAAAAAGTTATGAAGAGGTTACCTTTTTAAAGAACAGTGATTTAGATTATAGCAAAATAACAAAAGAGGACATAGATAGAGAGATTACTCAAGAGGAAGGATATATAGATAGTTCTTTTGTAAGTGAAAGAATGAAATATGTTTTAATAACTCCAAATGTTGATTCTTATGATAATATACCTTGTCTATTTTTA
>JAUNAY010000161.1 GCA_030527385.1 Fusobacterium sp.
TTTACTGGCATATATGTTTTTTCAAACATAACAACTTCATTATCTGCTATTCTCAATCTTTCTAATTCAAAAATAGTTTCTCTCCCTGCTAAATTTAACTCTTTTAATATTTTATCTTCTCCATTTATCTTTTTAAATGAAATTATCTTAGATTTAGGAACTTTTCCCAATTTTTTCATCTCTTCTGTAAAACTATAAAATTTTAATAATTTTTGTTTTATTCCTCTAAAAGATACAAAAGTCCCTCTCCCTTGCTCCTTATATAAATATCCTTTTTGTTCTAAATAACTTAGTGCTTGTCTCACTGTTGCTCTGCTTAAGTTATATTTCTCACAGTACTCTCTTTCTGTTGGAATTTTATCATTCTCTTGTAAATTTCTAGTTTTTATATCATTGATAATAATTTCAGCTAACTGATAGTACAATGGGCTTTTTGCTTTTACCAACATAGATGCCTCCAATCTAAAAAAGGGGAGAGTACCCTCCTCTCCCCTTTAAAACTATTAAATTCCATCATCAAGATTTTCTTCTTCTTCAATATCGGAACTTTCTCCAAATAATACAACGCTGTCTTTAGCTTGATCTAATATTTCTAATGCTATTTCTTCTAACTCTCCATCTTCTCTCATTTCAAGTACTGAGAATAACATAGGCATATTACACCCACCATACACTTTGCAATTTGTCATATCCTGTGATAGTAATACTGCTGTTGAAAATGGTGTTCCTCCAGCTAGATCTGTAAGAAATATAATATCATTTCCATTTGTCTTAGAAACAACCTCTCTTAATTTATTTTCAAGTTCTATATTTCCCATTCCATTATTGAAGTTAACAAAATATATATCCTCTTGAGGTCCTATAACATATTCCATTGTTTTTTCAAGAGCAGTAGCAAATTCTCCGTGTCCAGTTACTATAATTGATACCATATTTTCTCCTTTGTTCTATAAGATTCCTAATCCTCTTCCTGCAATTCCTATAACTAATGTTAATAAAATTAGTGTTATAGGTTTTTTACCTTTTTTCAATAAATAGAACATAAATAGTGTATATAGTAGAGGTAAGATATTTGGAACAATTTTATCAAATACATCTTGTTGAATATTTACCATTACGTTATTACCTAAGTTTACAACAGTTGCTATTTTTAGATTTACAAATGAAGCTATAAGCCCTCCAATAACTGTAAGTCCTAAAATTAGTGATCCATTTGTTACATATTCAGTATCATTTTTAAGTTTTTCAATAGCTCCAACTCCCATTTTATAAGAGTAGTGCATTAAGAAAAATCTTAAGAAGAAATGTACAAAGTTAAATATTAATAGGAATACTATTGGTCCTGCTATATTTCCATCTTTAGCTAATGAAACCCCTATACTTGCTGTAATAGGAAGCAATGTAAACCAACATAATGCATCTCCAATTCCTCCTAAAGGTCCCATAAGAGCAATTTTGATACCTCTTATTGAATCTTGACTTTCTTTGTTTTCTTCCATTGCTAGTACTAACCCTTGTACAAATGTTACTAAGAATGGGTGAACGTTAAAGAATTCAAGATGAAGCTTCATAGAATTAGATAGATCTTCTTTATTTTTATGAATTTTCTTTAATCCAGGAAGTATTGAATATAGCCAACCACCAGCTTGCATTCTTTCATAGTTAAAAGATGCTTGTAAAAAAAGTGATCTCCATACCATTTTATTTAGATCTTGTTTTGTAATAACTTTTTCTTTACTATTATCTCTATATTCCATCGCTATAATCCTCCTCTTCTGGTCTAGCCACTGGTTCCATTGTATCTATTTTTTTATTTACTAAGAAGTCATAAATAGCAATGATAAATCCGATTGCTGCTATTCCAATTACTGGTAAATGTAAATATGTTGCAAGAACAAATCCTAAAACAAAGAATATAATATAATTTTTCTTGAACATTATATTTAAAAGCATTGCAAATCCGATTGCTGGCATTAATCCTCCAGCTACTCCAAATCCATCTATTAACCATTGAGGTAATAATGCTACTACCTTTTGAGCTGCCTCTGCTCCCATAGAAATAGGTAAGAATGTTACTACAAAGTAGAACGCAAATATTAATGCCATTCCTAAATAGTTTATTCTTTCAATTCCTGCTGTATTAGCTTCTTCTGCAAATTTATCAGCTTTATGCATTACTGGAGAGAAGAAAGTAAATAATAAAGTGATACAAGCTTGTACAGCTACTGCAAATGGTATTGCAATCCCTACTGCTGTTGCTGGATCTTGCTTAGTTAAAATAGCAAAAGCACTTCCTATTATTCCTCCTACTACTACGTTAGGTGGTTGTGCTCCTCCAACTGGTACTGCTCCCATCCATACAAGTTCTAGTGTTGCCCCAGCAATAAGCCCCATTCTAAGATCTCCTAAAATTAGTCCTACTACTGCTCCTGTTACTATCGGTCTGTGGATATGTGTCAATCCATCAAACAAGTCAATACCTGCTATACCAGCAAATATTGCAATTAGCAATGACTCCATTAACATAGCGTTCCTCCTTAAATATTTTTATTTTTTTATCCCTATTTAATTAAATCCCAAATATTTTCTTTTGCTTCAGTAGGAACTCTTTGAATTTCTACTTCTACTCCCAATTCTTTTAATCTTTTAAATGCAGCTATATCTGAATCATTAACACATACAGCTTTAGAAATTTGAGTTTTTCCTTCTGACATATGCATATTACCAACATTTACTTTTTTAATAGGAACTCCTCCTTCAACTAGTTTTACTACATCTTGAGGTGTTTCTGCTATAATTGCTATAAGTTGTCTATCTGCTGCCTTATGAATAATATCAATAGTTTTTTGAATAGAGAAATATCTAGTTTGTACCCCCTTTGGTGCTGCTAGGTTCATTAAATTTTGTCTTGTTTTATTTGTACTTACATCATCATTAGGTACTAATAAAAGGTTAGCTCCTGAATATTGAGCCCAAGAAGTTGCTACTTGTCCGTGTATTAATCTGTTATCAATTCTAGTTAAAACGATATTTGGCATAATAAATATCCTCCTCATCTTGTTCTGTTGTTAGGTTGTACATACCTTTTCTCAAACTATACTCCTTTTATTATGTACTGTCAAGTGTATTCTTTGTTCTTAAATAGAAAATTATGTTTTTAATATATTCATTAACTTATTAT
>JAUNAY010000162.1 GCA_030527385.1 Fusobacterium sp.
GATATAAGAAAAAGTAAAACTATGGGATATGTTTTAGCTTATTATACAACTAGTTTTAAAAATAAATTTGGAGAGGAATATATTATAAGAACTTCGAGTGATTATTCAAAAGAGATAAATCAAATCAGAGAGTTTTTATTTGTTCAAGTATTATTTTTTATGGCACTCAACTTTGCTATTCATTTTTTCTATAAAAACTATATTAAGAGAGATTTCTATAATAAAATAACAAAAATGAAAAAGTTTTTAGAAAATGGAGAAAAGGAAAATGTAAATTATCTTAAAGAGGAAAAATGGTTTTTTGAATTTTGGGATGTTTTAAAAGAGTGGCAAAGTAAAAATCTTGAAAATATTGAACGTCTTCAAAGCGAAAGAAAAACTTTATCTCTAGTGATATCATCAGTAGATATATTTATTGGATTGATGGATAAAGATGGAAAATTTATAGTAAAAAATAGTGTTTTAAGTCATTTAATTGATCATACAAGAGAAAAATATATGGAGTGTATAAGATATATAGAGCTAATTGATGTAATAAAAAAAGGAATTTTAGAGAAGAAAAACATTAAAGAGGAAATATATATTCAAGCTCTTAAAAGATATTTTATAGTTACATTAAAACATATTGATTTTAGTGGACAGATTTTAATAACTATAAAAGATATTACAAGTACAAGAAAAGCTGTAGAGGTACAAAAGAATTTTATTAGTAATGTAAGTCACGAATTAAAGACACCATTAACTAATATAAAGGGATATTTAATAGCTTTAGAAGATGCTCCAGAACCAATGAGAATAAAGTTTTTAAATGTGATTAAAGGAAATGTTGAAAGATTAGAAAATATTGTTTTAGATTTTTTAAATATATCTAAAATAGAAAATTCAAATATCTTAAATATAACACAGGTAAGTATAGATAAGATAAAGAGTAATCTTGCTTCTACATTAGAAATGATATTAAAAAGAAAACACGGAAAGATAGAATATGATATAAAAGTAAATGATGAAAATGAGTATATTAGAGCAGATTTTGAAAAATTGACAATGATTTTAAAGAATCTTGTAGAGAATGGAATTATATATAATAACTCTAAAAATCCGTGTGTAAAGATAAAAATTGAGGAGCAAGGAGATAGATATACTTTTAAAGTAAGTGATAACGGAATTGGGATTCCGTTAGGTGAACACTATAAGGTGTTTGATAGATTTTATAGAGTTGATAAGGCAAGAACTAGCAATTTAGGCGGAACGGGATTAGGATTAGCTATTGTTAAAAATCTTGTAGAAAAATATGGTGGAAAAATTTCAATAAGTTCAGAAGAAAATAAGGGAACAACCTTTGAATTTTTCATAATGAAATAAATAAAATATGTTGTTAAAGGAGAGAGATAATCTCTCCTTTAGTTTGCAAAGGTAAAAAAAATATGATATATTAGAATAAATATTAAAAAATAAAGGATAAAGAGGGGTAAAGAAAATGCCAAAATTAAAAAGTATAGTTACAGCATATAAAGCACAACCAAATCCACAACTTCCTGGAGTTGTAGATATTTTAGGAGCTTTTGATAATTTAATTCAACCTATGTTTCCATTTCCAATGGGAAATCTTTCAATAGTATTTACTTTTTCAGAAATGGAAAGACCAACAATGTTTGAAATAAGATTAAATGCACCAGATGACTCTTTAATAAGTAAAGGAGAGTTTGGAGTAATGTTAGATCCATTTGGAGTAGGTAAAAAAGTTGTTGATTTAGAAAAATTCTTAGTTACAGAAAGAGGAAAATATACAGTAGACGTATTTGAAAAAGTAGCAGAGGATAAAGTTAAATTTATTGAAACAGCAGATCTATTTATTGCTGATTATCCACCTCAAAGAAGATTTTCAGATGAAGAGATTGCAAAAATACTTGCTACTGATGGTGTAATTAAAACTGTTAAAACAGAATTTAAACCAAACGGAGCAGAGGAAGCAATAAAAATTCAAGTTAGTTTAGATAAAAATGAAAAATTAGAAGAAGGACATATAGCTATCCCTGAAAATGATAGATTGGTAGTAGGAGACAAGGTGTTTGAATTAACAGGAATAAGAAGACAAATTGAATGGATGTTTGGAAATCCTATCCCTAAACAAGCTGAAAAAAAAGAAGAGGAAACTGAAAAAACTACTGATGAAAAATAAATAAAACCCTTGACAAAATAAAGAGAAACTAATATAATAATAAGGTATATTAAACCTTTCCCACAAAGGACCGTTGCGTTATATTAGAAAATATAACAATTTAGGAGGAAAAATTAAAGTGAAAAAGTATACTTTTATGCAAAGAAAAGAAGATGTTGTTAGAGAATGGCATCATTATGACGCTGAAGGGCAAATATTAGGAAGATTAGCAACTGAAATTGCTAAAAAATTAATGGGTAAAGAAAAACTAACTTTCACTCCACACGTTGACGGAGGAGATTATGTAGTAGTTACTAATGCAGCTAAAATAGTTGTAACAGGAAACAAATTAACTGACAAAAAATACTACAATCACTCAGGATTCCCTGGAGGAATAAGAGAAAGAAGACTAGGAGAAATCTTAGACAAAAAACCAGAAGAACTACTAATGCTAGCTGTTAAAAGAATGCTTCCAAAAAATAAACTAGGAAGAGAACAACTAACAAGATTAAGAGTGTTCGCAGGTGCAGAACATGCACATACAGCACAAAAACCAGTAAAGGTAGAATTTTAATAGGGGGTAAATGACAGTGGCTGAAATGATTCAATATAGAGGAACTGGTAGAAGAAAAACTTCTGTAGCAAGAGTAAGATTAATTCCTGGAGGAAAAGGAATTGTAATAAATGGAAAACCTATGTCTGAATATTTTGGAGGAAGACAAATTCTTTCTAGAATAGTTGAGCAACCATTAGTATTAACTGAAACTTTAGATAAATTTGAAGTAAGAGTTAATGTAGTTGGAGGAGGAAACTCTGGACAAGCTGGAGCTATCAGACACGGAGTATCAAGAGCACTTTTATTATCTGACGAAACTTTAAAAGCTGCTTTAAGAGAAGCTGGATTCTTAACTAGAGACTCAAGAATGGTTGAAAGAAAGAAATACGGAAAGAAAAAAGCAAGAAGAAGTCCTCAATTCTCAAAAAGATAATTG
>JAUNAY010000163.1 GCA_030527385.1 Fusobacterium sp.
ACCTCCAAACAATAATATTTATTGGCAGTTGAATAAAATTTTATAAAAAAATATATTTGGCATCATTTTTGCTTACTAAAGTATATATAAAAATATTTCTGGGAGGAAAAAAATGAAAAATAATCAAAACAACAAAAACTGGGTTTTAAAAGCTCTTGATGTAGTAGAAAGAGTTGGAAACGGTTTGCCACATCCTACTACTATGTTTATTATTTTTACTATTATCTTAATTCTTGTATCATATGTTACTGCAAAAATGGGGGTTAAAGTATCATATGAAACTTATGACAATGCAACAAAATCTTTAATAACTAAAGAGACTGCCGTAGTAAATTTACTTTCAGCAGATAGTATAAGATTTATGTATACATCTGTTATTAATAACTTTACTAGTTTTATTGCTCTAGGTACTGTATTTACTATTATTATGGGAGTTGGAGTTGCCGATGGAAGTGGATTTATGACAGCTGTACTAAAAAAGATAGTGGCAGTTACTCCTAAAAAAGCTGTTACAGCTACTGTTATATTTCTTGGAATTATGTCTAATGTGGCATCTTCTACTGGATATGTTATGCTTGTTCCTTTAGGAGCCATTCTATTTATGAGTTTTGGAAGACACCCAATTGCTGGACTTGCTGCTACTTTTGCTGGAGTATCTGGGGGTTGGAGTGCCAACTTATTAATAGGAACTAACGATCCTATTTTTGCTGGAATGTCTACTGAAGCTGCTAGAATGATAAATCCTAATTATACTGTACTTCCTACTGGAAACTGGTATTTTATGGTTGCCTCAACTTTTCTTATTACAATAATAGGAACTCTTGTTACTGAAAAAATAATTGAACCTAGACTTGGAGAGTATATACCTGAAGAAAAGATAGGTGTTGAAGATATATCATTAGATGAAAAAAGAGGAATGAAATTTGCTTTAATCAGTTTAGTAGTATTTTTTATTGTTGTTGGTTTACTTGTAGTTCCTGAAAATGCACTACTTAGAAATCCTGCTACTGGTGAACTTCTTCGTTCGCCATTTATGAGTGGAATTGTATTTTTAATGTCAATGTTCTTTATGATACCAGGGATATTTTATGGTATTGGTGCTAGAACGATTAAATCTGACAAAGATATTATTAATCTAATGGTAAAATCTATAAATAATCTTTCTGGGTTTATGGTATTAATTTTCTTTGCTGCTCAATTTGTTGTATTTTTTAATTACTCTAATTTAGGAATAATACTTTCTGTAAAGGGAGCTAATTTTCTTCAAGAAACTGGATTTGTAGGAGTTCCATTAATATTTGCATTTATAGTAATGACTGCTATTATAAATATATTTATAGCTGTTGACTCAGCAAAATGGGCTATTATGGCACCTATATTTGTTCCAATGTTTATGAGAATTGGATTTTCTCCTGAACTTACTCAAGCTGCATATAGAGTAGGAGATTCTTGTACAAATGTAATTGCACCTTTAATGCCATTTTTCCCATTGGTTGTAGCATTTGCTCAAAAATATGATAAGAGAAGTGGTATGGGAACTATGATTTCTTTGATGTTACCATATTCTATTGCATTCTTAATAGGTTGGATCTTACTTCTTATCATTTGGTTTATATTTAATATTCCACTAGGAATTGGTGGTGGAATTCACTATCTTGGTATGTAAAAAATTTAATTAGGAGATGATTTGTATATGGACAATAATAATTTAGAAAAAGTTTTAAGAATATTAGAAGAGGAATTAATCCCAGCTGAGGGTTGTACTGAACCTATTGCTATTGCTTATGCTGCTAGCAAACTTAGAAATATACTTGGAAATGTTCCTGAAAAGATAGACATTTATCTTTCTGGAAATATAGTAAAAAATGTTAAAAGTGTTAAAATACCTAATTCAAATGGAATGGTAGGAATAGAAGCTTCAGTGGCTATGGGAACTATACTTGGAGAACACGAAAGAGAGCTTATGGTTATTGCCCACGTTGATACTAATCGTCTACCTGAAGTAAAAAAATATCTTGATGAAAATAGAATTCACGTACATCTTAATGATGGAGATGTAAAACTTTACATTAGAATAGAGGGAACTTGTGGCAATGACACAGCTATGGTTGAAATCCAAAACTATCACACTAATATCACTAGAATCTACAAAAATGGAGTAGAGCTAAAAGGTTGCTTATGTGATGACTGCTCTTGTGATGATGTTATGACAGAGAGAACTTTTTTAACTGTTGATTTAATATATAATTTAGCAAAAACTATTGATCTTTCACTAGTTGAACCTCTACTAAAAAAAGTTATTGATTATAACTCTGCTATTGCAAACGAGGGGTTAAAAAATTATTATGGACTTTCTATTGGAAAACTTATGCAAGAGGGAATCAAAGAGGGAGTTTATGGAAATGATCTAAGAAACAATATGATTAGTTTTGCAAGTGCTGGAAGCGATGCTAGAATGAATGGTTGCTCTTTACCTGTTATGACTACAAGTGGAAGTGGAAATCAAGGAATGACTTGCTCTTTACCTATCATTAAGTTTTGTGAATTAAAAAATCTTTCATATGAACAACTTCTTAGAGGATTATTTTTCTCACATCTTACTACTATCCACATTAAAAGCAATATAGGAAGATTATCAGCTTATTGTGGAGCTATATGTGCAAGTGGAGGAGTGTCTGGAGCATTAGCTTTCCTTTCTGGACTTTCCGTTGAACAAGTTGGATATGCTATTGAAACTACTCTTGGAACTATGTCTGGAGTTATATGTGACGGAGCAAAAAGCTCTTGTGCTACAAAAATTGCAAGTGGAATATCAGCTGCTTTTGATGGATATTATGCTGCTTCTAAAAATAGAAAATTTGAATTTGGAGAGGGTATTGTAGGTAAAAATGTAGAAGCTACTATCAAAAATGTAGGTACTCTTGGACAGGTTGGAATGAAAATTACTGACGATGTAATATTGGATATTATGATAAAAAACAAATAAGATTTTTAGTTGGGGTAGAATATTTCTACCCCATTTTTCTTCATTGAAAAAAACTATTAAAAATAGTATACTTTTTGTAAGAACTTTGTAAAATCGGAGGAAAGTAAAAAATGAAAAATAAAAATTCAAATATAATAGAAAAAATTGAAGCTC
>JAUNAY010000164.1 GCA_030527385.1 Fusobacterium sp.
AACTATTTTTACAGAAAATTATGGTAAAATAAGTGTCTTATTAAAAGGAATAAGAAAAAGCAAAACAAGAGAGCAGAGTTCTGCAGATATTTTAACTCTTTCAAAATTTACTTTATATAAAAAAAACGAAAATTTTATTTTAACTAATATTTTGACTTTAGATGCTTATCAAGAGATTAAAGAGAATTTAGAAAATTCGGGAATAGGTTGGTATATTTTAACTCTTTTGAACTCTATTTTAGTAGAAAATAATAGGAAAAAATCTTTATTCATTACTACGGAGAAAACTTTAAACTTCTTAAAAGTGAATAGAGATATAAGAAAAAATTACATACTGATTCTTTGTTATCTTTATACTTTAATAAAAGAGGAAGGGTTGAATTTTAGCTTAGGTAAGGGAGAATATTTTTCTTTTGAGGGAAATGGTTTTTTTGAACAGGAACAAAAATATTCATATAGAGTTAATAAGGCGGAAAAAGAGATAATAGAAAAAGTTGTAAATAAAAGAGCAAAGGATATAATAAATAGTGAATACTCTTTAAAAGATATAAAAGATATAGTATTTCTTTTTGAAAGATATTTAAACTTTCATTTAG
The DNA here is from genome assembly GCA_030527385.1 of Fusobacterium sp. GTDB lineage: Bacteria > Fusobacteriota > Fusobacteriia > Fusobacteriales > Fusobacteriaceae > Fusobacterium_A. The sequence continues at coordinate 597 of JAUNAY010000164.1, forward strand.
GAACAGAATTTAAACTAAAAAATTATTTAATGGGGGTAGAGGAATGATCAATATTGTAAGAATTACTGATTATATGTCAGAGGATTTAATATCTCTTCAACTTAAATCAAAAAATAAGGACGATGTTTTAATGGAGTTAGCAGATTTGATCGCTATTTCACCAGATGTTCACAATGAAGAAAATGTTATTTATAAAGCTTTGATTGAAAGAGAAAAATTAGGAAGCACAGGAATAGGAAAAGGAGTGGCAATTCCACACGCAAAGACTGATGCAGCAGATAAATTAACAATAGCATTTGGAATAAGTAAAGAGAAGATAGATTTTAAATCTTTAGATGATGAAAAAGTAAATCTATTCTTTGTTTTTGCTTCTCCAATGAAAGATAGCCAAGTATATTTAAAAGTATTAGCAAGAATATCAAGACTTATAAGAGAAGAAGAGTTTAGACAACAACTATTAGCTTGTAAAACACCAGCTGAGGTAATAGAGTGTATCAACAAAAAAGAAACTGTATAGGTGATAAAAATGAAATGTCCATTTTGTAATTCAGAAGATACAAAGGTAATTGACAGTAGATCGTTTATGGACGGATATTCAATTAAAAGACGTCGTGAATGTATTAAATGTGAGAAAAGATTTACAACATTTGAAAAGGTGGAGGAAACACCTCTTTACGTTGTAAAAAAGGATAAAAGAAGAGACAAATTTGATAGAAATAAACTAATGAGAGGACTTGTCGCTGCCACAGTTAAAAGAAATATAAGTAGAGAAAGTTTGGAGACATTTGTTTTAGAGATTGAAAAAAGTATTCAAAACTCTTTAAAAGCAGAGATTACTACTAAAGAGCTTGGAGAGATGGTAATGGAAAAGTTAAAGGGTATAGATCAAGTAGCATATGTAAGATTTGCTTCTGTATATAAAGAGTTTAAGGATATAAAATCTTTTATTGAAATAGTAGAAGATATTAACAAAGATAATAATAAAGAAAAAAAGGATGATTGAATGAGAATATTATTTATGGGAACTCCAGATTTTGCAGTTCCATCTTTTGATGTATTAAATAAAGAACACGAGATAATAGGGGCTTTTACTAAAATTGACAAGCCAAATATGAGAGGTAAAAAAATAAAATATACTCCAGTAAAAGAGTATGCTTTAGCTAATAATATCCCTGTATATCAACCAAATAGTTTAAAAACAGAGGATACATACAATCTAATAAAAGAGTTAAATCCAGATTTAATAGTAGTTGTAGCTTATGGAAAAATAATTCCTAAAGAGATAATTGAACTACCAAAATATGGAATTATAAATGTTCACTCTTCACTATTGCCAAAATTTAGAGGAGCAGCTCCAATAAATGCGGCTTTGATACACGGAGAAGAGGAAACAGGAGTAAGCATAATGTATATAGCAGAAGAACTTGATGCTGGAGATGTTATTCTTACAGGAAAAACAAAGATAACAGATGATGATACATTCCTAACATTACATAATAGACTTATGAATATAGGAGCTGAAAAATTATCAGAAGCAGTTAAATTAATAGAAAATGGAAAAGCTCCAAGAGTAGTTCAAAATCACTCTGAGGCTACATTTGTAAAACCATTTAAAAAAGAGGATTGCAAAATAAATTGGAATTTAACTGAAAGAGAGATTTTTAATATGGTAAGGGGAATGAATCCATTTCCAACTGCTTATACTCTTTTAGGAGAGAAGATATTTAAAATCTATGGTGTCAAAGAAAATTTCAAAACTTATGAAGAGGGAGAAATTGGAGAGATTGTAGATACAGTAAAAGGAATGGGTGTTGTTGTAAAAACAGGAAATGGAAGTGTTATTCTTACTGAAGTAAAACCTGAAAATAAAAAACTTTTAAGTGGAGCAGATATTCTAAATGGAAACATTTTGAAAAAGGGAGACAAGTTTAATTAATTTACAAGGAGAAAAAATGATACTAGATGGAAAAACAACAGCTTCTCAAATAAAAGAGGAGATTAAGCAAGAGCTTATAGAGATAAAAAACAGAATAGGGAAAGCACCAGGATTAGCAATTGTTTTAGTTGGAGAAAATCCTGCTTCTAAAATATATGTAAATTCAAAAATAAAAGGTTGTGCAGAGTTAGGATTTGAAAGTTTTGCACACTATCTTCCTGAAAATGTGACTGAAGAAGAGCTTTTAAAAGTTATAGAATCTTTAAATGATGATGAGAGAGTAGATGGAATACTAGTTCAATTACCTCTTCCAAAACATATTGATGAGAGAAAAGTAATAGAAACTATATCTTTTTCAAAAGATGTAGATGGATTTAAACCTGAAAATATGGGACTTCTTTTTCTAGGAGATAAAAATTCTCTAAAACCCTGCACACCTTCTGGAATTGTAGAACTTTTTAAAAGATATAATTTAGAAGTAGAGGGAAAAGATGTTGTAATAATAGGAAGAAGTAATATTGTAGGAAAACCAATGGCTGGATTTTTTATAAATGAAGGTGCAACTGTAACGATTTGCAATAGTAAAA
>JAUNAY010000165.1 GCA_030527385.1 Fusobacterium sp.
TATATAAGTAAAATTTTAGAAAAAATAAAAAATACTATAATTGAAGAATTTTAGAAAATATGATATGATATTTTTGAAAATTTTTTACAGTTTTTTTACACAAAATTTACAAAGTTTTAACAAAAAATATAATTATATCTAGGAGGAAATTGATGTATTTAGATGTGTTGTTTAAAGTCGTAGGAGGGTTAGGGCTTTTCCTTTATGGAATGGAAAATATGTCTTCTGGAATGCAAAAAATAGCAGGAGATAAATTAAAAAAAATATTGGCAGCTTTAACTACTAACAGAATAATGGCTATTTTAATGGGAATTTTTGTAACTGGATTAGCTCAATCTTCATCTGTAAGTACAGTTATGACTATTGGATTTATCAACGCTTCATTATTGACATTGCAACAAGGACTTGGAGTAATATTAGGAGCAAACATAGGAACAACAATTACAGGGTGGTTACTTGCACTTAATATAGGAAAATACGGACTTCCAATTGTAGGATTTGCAGCTATCACTTTTATGTTTGTAAAAGGAGAAAAGAGCAGAACAAGAGCTTTAACAGTAATGGGATTTGGGTTTATATTCTTAGGATTAGAGCTTATGAGTAAAGGGCTTAGTCCACTTAGAACTTTACCAGAATTTATAAATTTATTTCATTCATTTAAAGCTGATTCATTTTTTGGAGTAGTAAAAGTAGCAATGGTAGGAGCTCTTTTGACAGGGGTTGTTCAATCTTCAGCAGCAACACTTGGAATAACTATTACTCTTGCAACACAAGGACTTATTGATTATCCAACAGCAGTTGCTTTAGTGTTAGGAGAAAATGTAGGAACTACTGTTACAGCACTACTTGCATCATTAGGAGCAAGTTCAAATGCTAAAAGAGCAGCATATGCACATACTCTTATAAATATAGTTGGAGTTATGTGGGCAACTATTATTTTTAGACCATACATTATGATATTAGGGCATTTTTCAGATTCAACTGAGAATATGGCAACAGCAATTGCAACAGCACATACAATGTTCAATGTAATAAATGTAATTTTATTTATTCCATTTATTGGTTATCTTGCTAAATTCTTATGCAGAATAGTAAAAGATGATGATAATGGAGTTGTAAGAGTAACTAAACTTAGCTCTTTAATGGTAACACTTCCAAATGTTATTATAGATCAAACTAAAACAGAAGTTTTGACAATGGCGGCAAATATTAAAGAAATTTTCTTTAAGCTTGAAGAAGTTTACTATAATCCTGGAAAATTAGAGGTTTATAATGAAGAGATATCTGCAATAGAGGAAAAACTTGATCTATATGAAAAGGAGGTTTCAGATGCTAACTTTACAATTTTAAATAAAGGATTAGAAGCTTCATATGTAGATGAAACACGTGGAAATTTGATTACTTGTGATGAATATGAAACTATAAGTGACTATTTAAAAAGAGTATCTAATAGTTTGATGAGATTAAAAAAAGATGATTTGGAATTGACAAAAGAGAGAACAGAAATTTTACAAAAATTAAACCATATGGTTTTTGATTTCTTTGATGATATAAATAAAGCTTATAAAACAAAAGATAGAGATCTATTTATGTTGTCTATTTCAAAATATACAGCTATAAAAAATCTTTATAAAGAAGCAAGACACGGACATTTTGACAAAGAAGCTTTAAATGATGAGACTATACCAGCAAAATTAAGTACTGGATATATGGATATTTTAAACTATTATAGAAGAGCGACAGATCACGTTTATAACATAATAGAGCATTATGCAAAAATTTAATAAAATAGATGACGTACCTAGCTTTTAAGTTGGGTGCGTTTTTTATTTTTTATCTTGAAATTTTTATTTCCTATGATTTAAAATATAATATATAAAAAAATATGGAGATGATTAAAATAGAAGAAAAAATAGTATATTTTGACAATTCAGCAACCTCTTTTCCAAAGCCTGAAATAGTATATAAAACTGCTGAAAGAGCTATGAGGGTTTATGGTGCTAATGCTGGGAGAGGAGGGCATAGAATGGCTATTGAAGCTTCTCAAGAGATATTTAAAGTTAGGGAAAAAGTAGCTAAGTTATTTAATATAAAAGATCCTTTGAGAATAGCTTTTACACAAAATTCAACATATGCTTTAAACTTTGCTATAAAAGGCTGTATAAATAAAAAAGGGAGTGTAATAACTACTGCAATTGAGCATAATTCATCATTGAGACCTCTTTTTTCAAAAAGAGATAAAGATGAAATAAGTTTAAAAATAATAGAGCCAGAACTAAATGGAGATATTTTAGCAGAAAAAATAATAGAATCTATAACTAAAGATACAGTTGCAATAGTTGTTAATCATATTTCTAACGTAACTGGAGCAATAGTTGATATTGAAAAAATAGGAAAGATAACAAGAGAAAAAGGAATATTATTTATTGTTGATGTTTCACAAAGTGCAGGTTATTTAGATATTGATGTGGAAAAATTGTGTATAGATATTTTATGTTTCACAGGGCATAAGTCTCTTTATGGACTGCAAGGTAGTGGAGGAATATACATAAGAGAAGGAATAAGCTTTACTCCGATAATAGAGGGAGGAACAGGAAGTTTTTCAAAATTAGAAAGGCAACCATTAGTAATGCCAGAGGGATTGGAAGCAGGAACTTTAAATACGATGGCTATAATAAGTTTAGGGGCAGGAATTGATTATATACAAGAAGTAGGAATAGAAAATATAAGGTATCACGAAAATAAATTAACTCAAAAATTTTTAAAAGAGCTTGAAAAAATTTCAGAAGTAGAAATTTATGGGAATGAAAATAGAGCTCCAGTAGTTACTTTAAATATAAAAGGGATTGATTCTGGAGACTTAGCAGGGTATTTAGATGAAGAATATGGAATTTTAGTAAGAAGTGGATTACACTGTGCACCTAAGATTCATAAAATTATTGGAAATGGAGAAAGTGGAGGAGTTAGATTTTCTTTTGGATTTTTTAACACATTAGAAGAGGTTGAATATGCAATAAAAGCTATAAAAGAGATAATTGCAGAAATTAAAGAAGAAAAATAAAAAAAGCATTGACATAAGAGAAAAAATATGATAATATAAATCTTGTC
>JAUNAY010000166.1 GCA_030527385.1 Fusobacterium sp.
AAGAGTAATCTTAAAATCATTATCTTCTCCTAAAATTTCACTATTAGTTAAAGCTGCGAATTTTAATTTGTCTATTGCATCACTAGCATTTGAGATAAGTTCTCTTAAAAAAATCTCTTTATTAGTATAAATTGAATTTATCATTAAATTTAAAAGTTCTTTTGTTTCAGCTTGAAAAGCTTTAGATTCTTTTCTCATAAAAATTCCTCCTCTAAATTTTAGCACTCATTTACTATACTTGCTAATAATTGTATACCACAAATATTTTTTTATGTCAATATGTGAATAATAAAAAATGCTAAAAAGAAAAAATTCTTTTCAGCATTTTAATTTCTCTATGCAAGATTTAAGAAATGTGTAGATAAAGCAAAATAAACTACTAATGCACAAGCATCAACAATTGTAGTAATAAGTGGACTTGCCATAATAGCAGGGTCTAATTTGAAGGCTTTTGCAAGAATAGGCAAAATTCCTCCTACTACCTTTGCTATTACAACAGTAAATAGTAAGCTAGCACAAACTACTAAAGATATTGTCATTCCAGCTTTATCTATAAAATAGATTCTTAAAAAGTTTACTAAAGCAAGAGTAGTTCCAACAATTAAACTAACTCTAAACTCTTTCCAAAGAATCTTACCAATATCAGTAAGTTGAATTTCTCCAAGAGCAATTCCACGTATAATAAGTGTAGAAGATTGAGAACCTGCATTTCCTCCAGTGTCCATTAACATTGGGATAAATGCTGCAAGAATAACAACTGATTGAAGCACCTCTTCATATCTTCTAATAATAGTTCCAGTGGCAGTAGCAGAAATCATTAAAACTAATAACCAAACGATTCTATGTTTAGCAAGAGAAAAAACAGACTCTTTTAGATATTCTTCATCAGACGGATTCATACCAGCCATTTTTTGTAAGTCTTCTGTATTTTCTTGATCAATAACGTCTACTACGTCATCAATTGTAATAATTCCTACAAGTCTACCTTCATTATCAACAACAGGCATCGAAGTTAAGTCATATTTTCTAAATAGTGAAGCTATAACTTCTTGGTCATCAGTAGTTATTGCACTAATAACATTAGTTTCCATAGCATCAACTAATGGAATAACGTCATCAAGAAAGATAAGACTTTTTAAAGAGATAAATCCTACAAGTTTTCTCTGATTGTCAATAACATAACAAATGTCAATCGTTTCATTGTTGATACCTACTTTTTTAATATGATTTAGAGCTTGTCCAATATTCATATCACTCTTTAGGGAAACATATTCAACAGTCATTACACTTCCAGCACTGTTTTCAGGATATTTTAAAAACTGATTTATAAGCTGTCTTGTGTCGGCAGAAGTGTTTTGTAGAATTTTATCAACAATATTAGCTGGCATCTCTTCTATAAAATCCACAGTATCATCAATAAACATCTCGTTAATAATGTGTTTTATCTCTTCATCAGTGATATTTTCTACAATTTCTTGTTGTTTCTCTGAAGAAAGATATGAAAAAGTTTCAGCAGCAGTGTCTTTTGGTAAAATTCTAAAGAGCTTTAAGCATTGATCCTTTTGTAGATCTTCAAATAATTCTGCTATATCCACAGGATTTTCCTCTATCAAAATCTCCTTTAATTTTGCTAGCTGATTATTTTCTAAGTAAGACAAAATATTTTCCATCTTGCACCTCCTATATATTATAAACTATACATAATAGAGTAACATTTTATTATAAAAAAGGCAATATTTGTTTACAAAAAAATAAATATTTTACAAAGGAAAACTTTTATTTATTTATCAAATATTGTATAATAAACTTAGATAGTGAAGATTTTAGGAGGAGGTAAAAAATAAAAGATGAATGTTAAACAAAGGGTTATATCTCTAATAAAAGAAGTTGAAAATGGCAAATATTCAAATATAGCACTGAATGAATATTTTAAACAAAATGATATAAATAAGAAAGAAAAGGGATTTATAACAGAACTTTTTTATGGAGTAATTAGAAAAAAAATATTTCTTGATTATGAAATAGATAAAAGAACATCAACTATAAAAAAAGATTGGATTAGAAATATTCTTAGAATATCTATGTATCAGATTGCTTTTATGAAAAGTGATGATAAAGGTGTTGTATGGGAAGCAACAGAACTTACAAAGAAAAAATTTGGCGTTCCTGTTGGAAAGTTTGTTAATGGTGTGTTGCGTAGTTATATTCGTGATTTGCAAAATGATATATTGGAATTAAAAGAAAATGATAAAGAGGATATTTTTTACTCTTATCCGAGATGGTTTTATGATAAAATTAAAAATGAGTATGGAGCAGAGGCAGAGTTATTCTTGGAATCTTTGAAAAAAATTCCATACATCAGTTTTAGAGTAAATACTTTAAAATATAGCGAAGCAGAGTTTGAAAAGCTTTTAGAAAGTGAAAAAATAAATATTGTAAAAAAAGTGGATACGGTTTACTATTTAGATTCTGGAATTTTATTATATAGTGATGAATTTAAAAATGGAAAAATTATTGTTCAAGATGCTTCTTCATATTTATCAGCTAAAAATTTAGATCCACAACCTAATCAATTAGTTTTGGATACTTGCAGTGCTCCAGGAGGAAAAACAGCAGTATTAGGAGAGCTAATGAGAAATCAAGGGGAACTTTTGGCATTAGATATTTATCCACATAAATTAAAATTAATAGAAGAAAATTGTAAAAAATTAGGAATAGATTTTGTTAAAACAGTAAAAATGGACGCTAGAAAATTAAATCAACAGGGGAAAAAATTTGATAAAATTCTTGTTGATGCTCCTTGTAGTGGATATGGAGTTTTAAGAAAGAAACCAGAAGCTATCTATAATAAGAATATAGAAAATGTTGAGGAATTATCAAAACTTCAATTTGAAATATTAGAATCTGCATCGCAGGTTTTAAAAGATGATGGTGAGTTAGTATATAGTACTTGTACTATTTTGAAAGAGGAAAACAGTGACAATATTGAGAAATTTTTAAGTAAATATCCAGAATTTGAAACAGTAAAATTATATATACCTGAAAATGTAAATGGAACATATGATAAATTTGGAGGCTTTACAGTAGATTATCACGAAGATATTTTA
>JAUNAY010000167.1 GCA_030527385.1 Fusobacterium sp.
TTCTAAGAGTTGTAGATTTTGCACAACCAGATGGACCTACAAATACCATAAACTCTCCATCTTTAATCTCTAAATCAATACCGTGCACAGCTTTAAATCCATTAGGGTATTGTTTTTCAACTTTCTTTAATACTACTTTTGCCATTTTTCCTCCAAAATTTGAAACTATTTATTAATTCTATTATATCTAGTTATTATTTTATTAGATGCTTTAGCTACATCTTGACTAGCTTTAGTTCCATCTTTACCTTCAGAAACAGCTTCCATAGTTTCAACCATTTTCTCTCTTACATCAGGGAAAACTCCTAATATAGCTCCTTGAGTAGCAGTATTTTTATTAGTAGCTTTTAATTCATCAACTACTATTTTAAATTGAGGCATTTTTGTCATAGTTTCTTTCATTGTAGGAGTTTCATAAGATTCTGTATTTACAGGGAAATATCCTGTATTAGAAGACCAAACAGCTTGTACATCTTTAGATACGGCATATTTAACAAAATCCCAAGCAGCTTTTTCTTTTGCCTCGTTATTAGAATTAGTTATCCATAGTGAACCTCCTCCAATAACACTTCCGTTGAATACTCCACTTTCATTTGGAATAAATGCAGTACCTACTTCAAAATTAGAGTTTTGAATAAGAGCAGTTAATCCAGCTGAAGAGTCTAAGAACATTGCTACTTTTCCAGAACTGAAAGCACTTCTAGTAGCGTCCCAATCTCTACCATAGTTTATAGCTAATTTTTCTTTATTCATATTTTGAATCCAATTTAAGATAGTAGGTAGTTGATTTTCATAGGCAACTTTTGTTGGATTATTACCATTTCTACCATTTTCTTGATCGACATAAAGAGAATTGTCATTAGCCAATAGTTGTTCGATAAACCAAGCATAAGAGATAATAGAAAATCCATATCTATCTACTATACCATTGCTATTTTTCTTAACTAATTTTTTTGAATACTCTTCAATCTCTTTATAACTTTTTGGAGCTTTTTCTGGATCTAAACCAACCTCTTTGAAAGCATCTTTATTATATACTAATATTGCAGTAGAAGAGTTGAAAGGCATAGAATAAAGTTTGCCATTTATTTTGTAATAGTTTAATAAAACATCATCTAATTTTCCAATGTTAAAAGTTGTATCTTTTTCAATAAAATCATTCATAGGGATTATAGCTCCACTTTTATACATAAAAGAAGTTGAAATATCATTCATTTGAACCAAGTTTGGAGCTTCTTTTGTTCCTGCAACTGCTTTAAATTTAACGATAGATTCTTCATATGAACCTTGAAATATTGCATCTACGTGAACATCATTTTGAGATTTATTATAATCATTTACTATTTTTTCAAGTGCTTGTTGACTTTCACCAGACATAGCGTGCCAAAATATAATATTTTCCTTTGAGTAAGCTGAAATAGACATCATAATTCCTAAAGATAAAACTGCTAATTTTCTTAAATTCATTTTTTTCCTCCTAATAAAACTTTTTATTTTAATTTTTTAATATTTAATTACTATTCTTTTATAGCTCCAGAAGTAAGTCCTTTTTGAAGTTGTTTTTGACCTATAAAAAGGATAATCAATGATGGAATAATTACTAAAATAACTCCAGCCATTAATCTACCAAAATTTGTTTCCTCTTCAGACTTTAACATCTTTAATCCAATTTGTATTGTACGTGATTCTGGTCTTGTTGAAACCATTAGAGGCCACAGATACATATTCCACATACTAAGAAATGAATATATTCCCCAAGTACTTAAAACGCCTTTTGAAAGAGGCATAACTATTTTGCTATAAATATATATGTGTGAACAGCCATCAATTTCTGCTGCTTCAATCAAAGATTTATTTAAAGTTTTAAATTGTTGAACCATTAAAAAAGTTCCTAACCCATTAGCAAGAAAAGGTAAAATAATAGCAATTCTTGTATTTAAAAGTCCAGATTTTAAAATGGTAATATAGTTTGGAACAAATATAGATTCCCAAGGAATAAACATAGATAGCATAACAATTAAAAGAATAAATTTTTTACTTTTAAACTCTATAAAAACTAGAGCATATGCAGTAATACTACAAATAATAACTTGGCTAATCATTCCTGCTAAAGATGTGATTAGACTATTCATAAAAAATTTGCCCATAGGAAATATTTTTATAAGTTCACTATAATTTTTTAATTCAATAGAACTAGGAATAATTTTTCCAGTAATAATATCTATTGTTGGCATAAAACTTGCAAGTAAAGCATAGATCAATGGAAAAAATATTATTATTGATGAAACTATAAGCAAAAGATAAGTTATAATTAAATTTTTATTTTTCATTATTGATAATGCACCCTCTTCTCTAATTTTGATTTTGAAAGCATAACTATGATTATAATAAGTAGGAGAATTATTCCTTGTACACTTGCGTAATCAAATCTATAACTTGAAAAAGCTGTTTTATATATACTATAAACTAAAAAGTTTGTTGAGTTATTAGGACCTCCACCTGTCAAAATATCTACTTGTCCAAAGCTTTGAAAAGCTTTTAAAATAGTAGTAATAGTTAGATAGAATATGCTAGGACTTAGAAGTGGAAGTGTTACTTTAAAAAGTTTATTAAAATAACTAGCCCCATCAATAGCACAGCTCTCGTCTATTTCGGTACCAATATTTTGCAATCCAGCAGTAAGAACCAAAAAGCCAAAACCTATATTCATCCATATAGTTGAGATAGCAACAGTTATAAGTGCATATCTTGAATCAGTAAGCCAGTTAAGTGGAACACCACCAAAGAATTTTATAATTTCATTGACTATTCCAAGACTTGGGTGAAACATAAATAGAACTATTGAAGCAGATGCAGAGATAGAAACTCCAAGACTTGATGAGAAAATAGTTCTAAAAAATCCAATACCTTTAATCTTTTCATTACATAAAATAGCTAAAAAAAGCGAGATTGTTATACTAAAAAAAACTGTAATTATAGCAAATTTAAAAGTTGCTATGATACTGTGATAAAAAGTTGGATCTGTAAATAGCTCATAAAAATTTTCTATTCCAGCAAAAGCTATCATTTTTCCTTTTTCATCAGTAAAAGAAAAACTATAAATA
>JAUNAY010000168.1 GCA_030527385.1 Fusobacterium sp.
TAGAGTTAAAAGACATATTAAAATATTTTCCAGTATTAAAAACCTTATTAGAAAATACAAATTCTGTTTTAAAATATGATTTAAACATTATATGGAATAGCAAGATTGAATTTTCTTTTTTATTACGTTCAGATAAGATAGCTGTTTTAGTATATTTAGCAGTAAAAGAGATAAGAAATGGTAAAAAAATATGTGTTCCAGTATCACTTTTGGTTGATAGAAATGACAGATTTTTAAAATCTGGTTTAACAGAGTTAAAAATAAAATCTATGAAAATAGTAAATAAAATTTAAAAAAGGAGAAATCAACAAACTGTTGAAATCTCCTAATTTTTTTATAAAACTAGAATGAGTATTTAGCTCCAACTCCCATTTTAATAAGTGTACTGTTATCAATAATAGGAGAATCTCCAACTTCTGACGAGAATTTGTCAGCAGATAAGAAAGCAAGTAAAGTGATCTTATCTGTTAAGTAGTATTCAGCAGCAAGGTTTAGACCAAGAGAATAAGCCTCGTCTGGTGAATATGTATGGTTGATTTTTCCACCAAGTTCATCTCCGTCAACACCGAAATAGTAATCTGTGTAATCATCAGAGTAGAAGTTAGCAGAAACTGATGGTATTAAAGTAAAATCATCACTAAGTCTAAATGGTCTTACTAAACGAGTTTCTCCTTTATAACCTCTTTCTCCTCCAGAAATAGATACTAAAGCAGTTAAATCATAAGCTGGTAGATTGTAAGCTAAGATTGTTCCCATAGCTATTTGAGTTTTTCTTTCATCGATAGAATCATAAGCAGAGTCCATTTTGCTAGGTTTGATAGCAAATCCATCAAATGGGTTTACAAATAGTGATAGTGTGATGCTATCTTCGCTGATAACGTCAACTCCAATATTTGCTCCAGTTATAAAAAATTTATCATATCTAACATCAAAGAATGGAGCTGGATAAGTGATTTCATCTCCTTGATAGAAATGATTAGTTGTTCCTACACCGAAACCAACATTAAATCTGTCCCCTTGAGCTAGAGCCATAGTAGAACACATAGTAAGTGCAGCTAAAGATAATATAAGTTTTTTCATAAAAAAGCCTCCCAGTAAGATTAAGACTTAGCGTGTCTTTTCTCTCTTTTAATCTTTATAAAATTATAATTTCCTTTTACTTTCCTTCTAAAATTTAACATATTATTTGTTGGAAATATCCCAATTCTTCTAATTTGGAAAAGATCTTCAGCAAAAGAGAGATCTCCCGAATCTGTTGCCACAGCAAAACTATACCCAGCCTCTCTAACAATAGATTTTACATCTTCATTAAGATCTCCATATGGGTAGGCAAAAGATGTTAATTTCTCTTGTAGCTTTTCCTCTAAAACAGCTTTAGAAGTTAAAATCTCCTCTCTAGCTCTTTCAAGAGGTATATGTGCAAGCCTTGGGTGGTTCATAGTATGTCCACCAAACTCGATGCCATAATCTTGCATCTCTTTTATCATATCCATTGTCATTAATGTAAATTTTTTTTCAGGATTTTCAGGTACTTCAACGTCCCACTTGTTATAATCAAGATGTGAGACTAAATATATAATACAACTAAAATTATATTTTTTCAAGATAGGAAATGCAATTTTATAATTATCTTCATAACCATCATCAAATGTAAGCATAATTAGTTTTCTATTTTTATTAAAACGGTTTCTCCAATTTAATTTTGCCATCTCTTTAAAAGTGATAGTTTCATAGCCATTCTCTTTTAAAAATCTCATATGCTCATCAAATTTTTTAGCAGTTATATAGGTTCCGTGAACTCCAGCCTCGCTTTCATCAGTTACAACTCTGTGATACATTATAACTGGAATTTCATATTTTTTCTTTTTAACATACTCTTTACTATAGATTTTTTCAATTTTATCAACAATACTGTTTAGATCAAACTCCTCTGTGACTATCTCTTTTAACTCTCTTAAATTTTCATTATCCATACTGATAGCTAACTCTATATCAGATATTAATTTTTTACTATCAAATATAATTTGATTATTAAAATCGATGTCTCCAAAATTTGATTTTAACCCATCATTTAAGTTTTCTTTAGAGATATGACCTATATATTTAGCTTCTCCAACTGCGATTACAGGACGCCCAGAAAGAATAGCTTCAACTGCTACCCTACCAGCTCCTATAATAATATCAGACTCTTTTATCTTGTTAGGCACATCGTTGACATATCCTAAAAATCTGATATTTTCTAAATTTTTAAATTTAACAAATCTCTCTGGAATATCTTTTCCCCCAATTATTCTAATATCAAGGTTTTTCATATTAGATAAAACCTCAAGGAGTGAATATGCCACATCACCTTTAGGACCAGAAAGTCTTCCAATTATAGAGACAACTTTTTTATTATTTGAACTTTCTTTTGGCTCAAATTTATATACAGATGTATCAATAGGATTTCTTAAAACTTTAGAATCATTAATATTAACACCTAAATCGTTAACAAGTTGAGTTTGTATATTTTCACAAACTGGGATTGTAAGGTCGCCAAATGCTTTAAAAAGCTTTCTGCTAAGATGCACTGGTTGTCTACCGTGTGTAGATGTTACAAGAGGTATTCCAGCTATTTTACAAGCTATTGAACAGCTCCAAGATGATGCCCTCGAGTGAGCGTGAACAACTTGTATATCATTTTCTTTTATAATTTTTAAAAGAGTTTTTACTTGGTTGATTCTGTTTCCAAGCCCTCTTTTGTTAAATTCTAATTTTATATATTCAGCTTTGCACTTTTTGGTAAGAGTATCAGAAACTATAATAACTTTATTTCCTCTTTTTATAAGTTCATCAGCTAAAGTGACTCCATACACCTCTGCACCTGTCACTTCAAGCTGAGAAAGTGCCATAAGAATATTCATTATTTCCTCCTAAATTATTTTTAACTATTTAATTTTAGTAACTTATACTTTTAATATCAACTAGCCTCCATACTAAAGAATTAAGAATCCCTAGCGTTCATTACGCTAAAACTGCGAAACTCGACTTCGTCTCAAACAGTCGCAGTTTTTTAGCT
>JAUNAY010000169.1 GCA_030527385.1 Fusobacterium sp.
AAGTTACAATACTATTTATTCTACTCAAGATATTTTAAGTTATCTATAATAAAAACTGCTGATTAGGACTTTCCTTTTTCAGCAGTTTTTTATTGCTCTATTTTAGAGAAATTTTATTAAAATCTCCATCTAGTTCAAATTGTTGACTTAAAGTTGTCACTAGGCTACTTTTAGTAATAAGTCCATTCAAAATGCCTTTTTCATCAATAACTGGTAAACTAGAAAGTTTTTTTTCTGTAATCTCTTTTAAAATATCTACTATTGATTTATTTGGATAGGTTACAACTCTTGGTTGTTCCATAATATCTTTTACCTTTTTATAGTGATCTTTCTCTTTTTGAATCATTTTTCCAGTTATTATTCCTATTAACTTTCTTTTCCTATCAACCACAAGAAGAGTATCTACTCTTTCATATCTCATTTTTTTTATACATTTTAAAAGACTTATTTCTTGAGAACAAGTAACTGGATCCTCTATCATAATATCTTTTACTTTTATATATTCAGGAGACGACCAAATTCTATTTTTTCCAACAAAATCGCTTACAAATTCATTTGCTGGATTTTTTAAAATTGTTTCAGGATCATCATATTGAATTACCTTTCCTTTCCCCATAATACATATCTTGTCAGCTATTTTTATTGCTTCGTCCATATCGTGAGTTACAAATATTATTGTTTTTTTAAATTGAGCTTGAATATTTATAAGCTCATCTTGTAATTGAGAACGTGTGATTGGATCAAGAGCTGAAAAAGGTTCGTCCATAAGTATAATCTCTGGATTAGTTATTAAAGCTCTTGCTATTCCTACTCTTTGTTGTTGTCCTCCTGAAAGTTCAGCTGGATATCTATTTGCAAATTTTTCATAATCAAGCCCAACCATTTCTAACAACTCTTTTGTTTTTTCCTCTATCTCTTTAGTTTTCATTTTTTGCATTTTAGCTACTATTTCTATATTTTCCTTAATTGTCATATGTGGAAAAAGTCCAGTTTGCTGAATTACATACCCTATATTTCTTCTTAAATTTATAATATTTTTATTAGAAATATCTTCTCCATTTATAAGAATCTGTCCTGAAGTTGGTTTTATAAGCCTATTTATCATTTTTACAGTAGTTGTTTTCCCACAACCACTTGGTCCTACAAATACAATTATATTTCCCTCTTCAAGTTTTAAATTTATATCATATAATACTATATTATTTTTAAATATCTTATTTATTCCTTTAAACTCTATCATTTTTGCTCCTCCTTTGCAGAACTAGATTAAATTTTGCTTTTTAAGAAATTCATCAGCAACTTCTCTAGGATCTTTTTTCAGTACATCTACTTGATAGTTAAGTTCACGCATAACTTCATCTGTCATAATATCTTTTAAAACATCTGTTATTCCAATCAACTCAGGATATTTTTCCAATGTTTCCTCTTTTGCTATTGGAACAGCGTGATATGGTAAAAAGAACTCCTTATCATCTTCTAATATTGCAAGATCATATGTTTTTATTAGTCCATCGGTAGAAAACGCATCAATAACATCACTTTCACCCAAACTCAATGCTTGATAACGAGGTGCTCCATCTATTGATACAACATCTTTAAATTTTAACCCCCTATATTTTTCTTGAAGTCCTGGAAGTCCATCGTGTCTATTAGTAAACTCTAATGTTGGTGATATTATCATATTTTGACTTACTTTTGAAAGATCGCTCACTGTTTTTAGATTATATTTCTGTGCTGTCTCTTTTCTAACTGCTAATCTATATGTATTATTAAATGCCCATTCTTCTCCTACATTCACATCAAATTTATCCTTTATCTCTTTTTTACAAATTTCAAATATTTCTCTTGATGTTGCTTTAGATTCAAGAGGATTATACTTTAACATATCTGAATAAAGAGTCCCTGTATATTCCATATAAATATCTACTTCTCCAGCTTTTAAAGCTCCAAAAGCTACTTGAGTTCCTCCAAGTGAAAGTTTTCTCTCTACATTATAATCTGTTTTACTTTCAATAAGAGTTGCCAACATATTTCCAATCAATTCTTGCTCTGTATAATCTTTACTTGCTACAACAATTGTATCTTTATTGCCTGTAAATTTTTTAACTCCCATATTTATAAAAGTATAAAGAATAAAAAGCAATGTAACTCCTATAACACTTTTTTGAAATAAACGTCCTTTTTTGCTACTCTTGTTCTTTAAATTTATTCCTTCAGGAACTACTGCTTTTTCCACTATTGAAGCTATAAAATCAATAAAAAGAGCTAAGATACACGCTGGAACTGCTCCTGCAAGAATTTGAAGATTATTTGCTGTTCTTATTCCTGAAAATACAAGATAACCTAACCCTCCAGCTCCAACAAATGCTGCTATTGTCATTAAACCAACTGCTGTAACTGCTGATATTCTTACTCCTGCCATTATTATAGGAAGAGCCATTGGAATTTGTACTTTAAACAAAATTTGAAATCTTGTCATTCCTATTCCCTCAGCTGCTTCTATTATTTGAGGATTAATTCCTGAAATACTTGTATATGTGTTTTTTATTATTGGTAAAAGAGAGTATAAAACAACCATAAATACAGATGGAATTACCCCTATTCCTAAAAATGGAATTAAAAACCCAAGTAATGCCATAGTTGGAATAGCTTGAATAACATTTGCTAACATCATTATAGGTTTATTTATCTTTGAAAAATGACTGATTAACACTCCTAATGGAACACCAATTATTACTGCTAAAGTTACAGAAAGAACAGTAAGATTTATATGCTCTACAAGCAATGTCAAAACTTGTTCTTTATTTTCTAATAAATAGTTTAAAAAATTCATAAATACCTCCTAATTATTTTTGAGTATAAAAAAAACACCACGAAAAGTCGATGGTGTTTATATCAAAAAATAAAATAATTAATACACATTCACGGCTTCTCAATCAACGCTGACGAGGTTAGCTGACGGGCTTGGATTGAAAGAGTTATCCTATTCTAAAAAGAAATACGCCCCAAAAAATTGGTTCCCCCGCTTTATTAAAAATAAATTAAGCGATCTGTTTT
>JAUNAY010000006.1 GCA_030527385.1 Fusobacterium sp.
TTGATTGTACATCAGAAAATCCGTATTTTTCTATTAAAAGCTCTTTAGCCTTATTTCCGTCTGCTGATCCTCTAATTATCTCAATAATTCTATCTATATTTTCTAAAGCTATTCTATAACCTTGTAAAATATGTGCTCTTTTTTCAGCCTTTTCCAAATCAAATTGAGTTCTTCTTGTTATAACTTCAAATCTATGTTTTAGATATTCAGCTATTATTTCCTTTAAGTTTAATACTTTAGGAGCATTATTAACAAGAGCTAACATAATTATTCCAAATGTACTTTGAAGTTCTGTAAATTTATATAATTTATTTAGGATAAGTTCTGGTTCTTCTCCCTTTTTAACTTCAATTACAACTCTTATTCCATCTCTATCAGATTCATCTCTTAAATCTGAAATTCCATTTATTTTTTTATCTTTTACTAAATCAGCTATTTTTTCAATAAGAACAGCCTTATTAAGTTGATATGGAATCTCTTTTATTATAATATTTGCTTTTCCATTTTTTAACTCTTCAACTTCAACTTTTCCTCTAACTCTTATTTTTCCTCTTCCAGTTAGATAAGCATCTTTAATTCCCTTATGTCCATCTATTATTCCACCTGTTGGAAAATCAGGTCCCTTGATATAATCCATAAGTTCTAAACAAGTTATCTCTGGATTTTCAATTTGAGCTAAAATTCCATCTACAAGCTCTCCTAAGTTGTGAGGTGGAATATTTGTAGCCATTCCTACTGCTATCCCTGTTGCACCATTAAGAAGCAGATTTGGCAATTTTGCTGGAAGAACTGTTGGCTCATCTAAAGAGTCATCAAAGTTTTTCATAAAATCTATTGTGTTTTTATCTATATCTTCCATTAGTTCGCCACTAATTTTTGCCATTCTAGCTTCTGTATATCTCATTGCAGCAGCTGAATCCCCATCTATTGATCCAAAGTTTCCGTGTCCGTCTACTAGTGGGTATCTATAATTGAAATCTTGAGCCATTCTAACAATAGCTCCATATACAGATGAATCTCCGTGTGGATGATATTTTCCCAGTACTTCCCCTACGATTCTAGCTGACTTTTTATAAGCTTTTTCATACGTCATACCAAGTTCATTCATAGCAAAAAGTATTCTTCTATGTACAGGTTTCATTCCATCTCTAACATCTGGAAGAGCTCTGCTGACAATAACACTCATAGAATAATCTAGGTATGATTGCTTCATCTCCTCTTCTATATATCTTTTTGTAACATTCGACATTTTATTAATTAGCCTCCTAAAGTTTATTTACTAATACCATTGAAAAAAATTATTTTTGTTCATATACATTTAGATATTCTTATATATCAAGATTTTTTACATATTCAGCATTTTCTTCAATAAATTCTCTTCTTGGATCTACTTTATCTCCCATAAGTTTATCAAATAGCATATCTGCTGCTCTTGCATCATCTATTGTAACTTGAAGAAGTGTTCTTGTTTGTGGATCCATTGTTGTTTCCCAAAGTTGTTCAGGATTCATCTCTCCTAATCCTTTATATCTTTGAAGTGTATATCTCTTATCCTCTCCCTCAAATACAGAAGTGATCTCTTTTAATTCCTTATCTGTATAAGCATATCTAACTTGTTTTCCAGTAGTTATCTTATATAGAGGTGGTTGTGCTATATATACGTGTCCATTATAGATAAGTTCAACTAAGTATCTGTATAGGAATGTAAGTAAAAGAGTTCTTATATGAGCTCCGTCGACATCGGCGTCAGTCATAATTATTATTTTTCCATATCTCAATTTTTCAATGTTGAAACTATCTCCAATACTTGTTCCAAAAGCTGTAATCATAGATCTAACTTCATTATTTTCTAAAGCCTTATGTAATCCAGCTTTTTCAACGTTAAGTATCTTACCTCTCAAAGGTAAAATTGCTTGGTGTGTTCTATCTCTTCCTTGTTTTGCTGATCCTCCTGCTGAATCTCCCTCAACTATATAGATTTCGCATTCTGCTGGATCTTTAGATGAACAATCAGCTAGTTTTCCTGGAAGTGATCCAACTTCTAATACAGATTTTCTTAGTACTAACTCTCTTGCTCTTTGAGCTGCTTCTCTAGCCTTTTTAGAGTTTAAAATCTTATCTATGATTATTTTTGTATCATTAGGATTGTCTTCTAAAACTATTTTTAAGCTATTTCCAACTATTGTTGAAACAATTCCTGATACTTCAGAGTTTCCAAGTTTTGTCTTAGTTTGCCCTTCAAATTGTGGTTGAGGAACTTTTACCGAAACAATAGCTGTAACTCCCTCTCTAATATCATTTCCTAATAATTTTCCATCTTTTTCTTTCAAATATCCTTGAGATTTTCCTACATCGTTAATAACTCTTGTAAGTGCAGTTCTAAATCCACTTACGTGTGTTCCACCCTCGTGTGTATTGATATTATTTACAAAAGAGTAAACTATCTCAGCTTGATTTACTGTGTATAAGAATGCTATGTCAACTGCAACATTATCTATCTCTCCAGTCATATAGATAGGTTCTTGAATTAATTTTTCTGTGTCTTGAGTGATCTCTTTTAAGAAATCTACTATTCCACCTTCAAATTTAAACTCCTCTTTTTTACAAGGCTCTTTTCTGCTATCACTTAGATGTATCTCAAGATCTTTATTCAAATAAGCTAACTCTTTTAATCTATTTTTTAAAGTGTTATAGTCATAAACTAATGTTTCAAATATTTCATAGTCAGCCTTAAATCTTACTGTTGTTCCGTGTTCACCAGCATTTGCTACACCTATCTCTTTTACTGGCTCCTCTGGAATACCTCTGTTATATCTTTGGTACCAAACTTTTCCATCTGTTCTTACTGTAACTTCTAACCATTCTGAAAGGGCATTTACTACTGAAACTCCAACCCCGTGAAGCCCTCCAGAAACTTTATAGTTATCATTTTCAAATTTTCCACCAGCGTGAAGTACTGTAAGTACTATCTCCAGTGCTGATTTTCCATATTTTGGGTGAATTCCTACTGGAATACCTCTTCCATTATCCTTAACTTCGATTATGTTATTAGGCAGTATGCTTACCTCAATTTTATCACAATAACCAGCTAAAGCCTCGTCCACAGAGTTATCAACAATCTCCCATACAAGATGATGAAGCCCTCTTTCAGAAGTTGTACCTATGTACATACCTGGTCTTTTTCTTACTGCCTCCAATCCTTCCAGGACTGTAATATTTTCTGCTTGATAATTACTACTCATTTTTTGTTTTACCTCCACTCAATCTAAAATGCTCATTTCCTCTCCTCATTAGAGTAGCTAGTGCGTATGATGTAAAATATATATCTTTTTCAGTTATCACAGCACTTTTCTCTGATCCTGGAGCTAGATTTATTATCTTTTTTAATTTTTTTTCATTTTCTAAAAATTCTTTATTTACTTCATTGTTCAAATGTATATAATCAATAATAGCTATTACATCTTTTCCTGATATTATTTTCTCATCTTCAAGATAGATATACATCTCATCATCTGCCTTTAATTTTAATCTACATATCTTACATAACTCTTCTTCACCTAAAAAAAGAGAGCCACACTCCTTACACTTTTTATAACCTTTTTCTAATAAATACTTCTCCCGTCTTTCTGCTGATTTTCTTAGATGTTCTATTTTTTCTTGAATATTAAGATGCTTGAAATCTATATCTTCATCTTCAAAATATCCATCTCCAGATAAATTATTATTATCCATATACATATTGTATAACTCCCGATCTATCACTATTCTTGAAATAAAAAAAGAAAGATTATCCACTACTTTATCCTTAAAAAGAGAGTTTATTTTTTTTATATACTCATCTTTTTTTAGTTGCATAAAATGAAGTATAGCTGAATTTTCAACGGCAATATATAAAGTTTTATCCTTTATATACAAAATACTACTCTTTTCAAAAAGTTTTCCTGAAATCTCCTGCCATCTAGCTTTTATAATTCCCTCTTTTAACTTTCTACTCTTGCCTATTGCACTATCTATCATCATTCCTACATTGGTCAATTCCATCATACACTATTTCACCTTTCTCCACTTGAAAGTTTTTTGAATCAATTCCCAAATCTCCAGTAGAGCTAATAAATACCTGTATATTTCTTTTTTCTAAATAATTTAATATACTCTCTTTTCTATTAGAATCAAAATATGAAGATATATCATCTATTATCAAAACTGGACTCTCTTTTTTTTCTCTAATTACCATATCAATCTCTGATAGTTTAAGAGAAAAAATAATAGATTTTTTTTCGCCTTGAGAAGCTGAAGACTTAGCCTCATAATTATTTAAAAAGAACAGAAAATCATCTTTTTGTGGACCTGATAGAGAGTATCCATATTTTATTTCTTGATAAAACTTCTCCTCTATCCTTTTTCTTAAGCAATTCTCTATATCCTCTAAATTCATCTTTTTTATATTCCCAAGATGACATTCATATTGAAGACTTAACTCTTTCTTATTATCAAAAAGTTTTCTATAATTTAGATTTAAAATAATTGAAATTTTCTTTACATATTCTAACCTTTTTTCAATTACTCTAGCCCCATATTTAATAAATTCATCTTGATAAATTAAAAATTCTGGTTCCTTATATTTTCTCTCTTTTAAATATTTATTTCTAATTTTCAACACCTTATTAAAATTTTTAAGTTCTTGAAAATACTCTCTATTTGCTTGAGCTATCTCTCCATCAAAAAAACTTCTTCTCACGGCTGGAGAACCTGTTATTAAAATAATATCCTCTGGAATATATGTAACTATATTTAACTTTCCATAAAATTCATCATAAGGAGCTTTTTTCCCATTGTAACTATACTCTTTTTTATTTTCATCATTAAATTTTACTGTTAAAGTTTTTTCTCCGATATTGTCTTTATATATCAAAAAAACTCCTGTTCTTTTAGCTCCATACTTCATTACATCAATACTTTTTGTTGTCCTGAAGCTCTTTCCTGTTCCCCCAAAATATATTGCTTCCAATAAACTTGTTTTTCCCTGTCCATTCTTTCCATAAAAAAGATTTAACTTAGGAAAAACTTTTGTATTTCCATCTTGGAGATTTCTGAAATTAACATAATTTATCTCTAATATTTCCAAAATATTTCACCTCAGGACTTTAAAAATTATCTTACAATAAAGCTTCTACCTTCTGCCTCTACTTTATCTCCTGGATAAAGTTTTTTTCCTCTTCTTAACTCAACCTCTCCATTAACTTTAACATTACCATCTATTATTAAAAACTTAGCATCTACTCCAGTATCACATACTCCAGTCCATTTTAAGAACTGATCTAGTTTAATAAATTCAGTAGATATTTTAATCTCTTCCATATTTTTTCCCTCCTTATAAAAATACTCAGACAACAAAATGCCACTTTATATAATAGCACAAAATTGAAGATTTTAATAGTTGCTAAACTCTTGTTTTTTTTTCAAAATTTTATAAAATTCTTCCCCAATTCATATGTATATGCACAGTAATAAAAAAACTACACCCTCCATCTCAGTTATCTAAGATTTTAGGTGCAGTAGATTATTACCCCTCTTTTAAAACCCTTTCAATATATCTTCTAATAGTGTTTAAATAGATATTTTTAGATTTTGCTTTCATAGTGAGTAAGAAATTAATATCAATTCCCTCCTCTTGAGAACAAATCTTTAAAGCTTGTTCCTCTATTTTTAATT
This sequence comes from Fusobacterium sp., assembly GCA_030527385.1. Lineage (GTDB taxonomy): Bacteria > Fusobacteriota > Fusobacteriia > Fusobacteriales > Fusobacteriaceae > Fusobacterium_A. The sequence goes on from JAUNAY010000006.1 coordinate 5,713, forward strand.
TTTCAAATTCATCATACTCATTAAATTCTGCCATTAAATCCTTTGAGATTGGTGTTTCTGCTTCTGAAATAATATCCTTTATACTGCTTATTACTGGTTTTTTTACACCTTTTCTCGCCTGATTTATCTTCTTTTTACTTTTTAATCCCTTTTCTTTAACAATGTTATTAAACAATGTTAAATTTTGCTTATTATTTAGATTTTCATCTATTGAAATATTTTTTAATATTCCATTTATATACTGAACTAAAGTTGTCTTTATATTTCCGTTCAAATTTTTATATAAAATATTTAAAACCTCAACTGCCAAAGCTTCTCCATCTTCTCTGAATATCTTTTTAATTTTAGTGTCTGTTCTCTTATTCCACGCCCTTTGAACATATATATTTCTTTTAGCTTTTTGTATCTTATCTAAAACAGAATCTGGAAATTCAAAGTTGCTGTCTTTAGTTTTTGTTGTCGATTTTTTAACAGTTTTAGTAGGTGTTTTAACAACTTTTTTCACCTCTTTTATAATCTCTCTTACATCAACTACTTCAGCTTCTTCAACTTCGATATTTCTCTCTGCTGAAATAGCTAAAACTTTCTTAGTAGGTTTATTTTCAAGGAATGAAGATACGTGACACTCTCCATCTTTTTCTTTGTTAAAGACGTAATTTATATAATAATTATCCTCTTCTTTTATATATTCCGAGTCATATTTTAAAATATATTCCATCTCTACAAGTACATCAAAAGCTTTTTCTATTCTTTTTAAAACCTGTTTTAATCTACATAAAATATATTGTTTTACCTCTCCATTTTTATTTACTCTTTCAGTTATTTGTTCAGTTTTTAGAGGTATAATAGCAGCTAAAGTACGTACATTTATTCTTCCGTCCATACTCTCATATCTAATTTTACTGATATATTTATAAATTCTTCCAGCTATTGGATCCTTTGTAAGTATTTCTAAAAGTGATCTTGAATTATACTTAATATATCTTTTATCCTTAATTTTTTGTCTTATATTTTTATTTAAAGTAACTCTATAATAGATTTTTTTACCTTTTTTCAATTTTTGATATGTTAAAAGTTTAAACTCTTCATCTTCAAACTTATATTTCCCAAGCTTTGTATGATTTGAAACAATAAATTGATACTCAGTATTTTTTAGATTTTTTAATGCCTGTTCCACCTTAGTATAATAAGTTCTATTCATTTTATTTCCTAAAAAACTTACTATAAAGTCTGATATTTCAAACTCTATATATTCATCTGAATCATCAATCTCTCTTTTTACTTCATACATTGAGATTAAATATGTGTATATCTTTTCTTCAAAAGTTGAAGGTTGAAAAACTTTATCACTATTATCTTTAGCAACTAAAGTGCAATACATCGTTACACCTAAATCTTCAAAGGAGTATTGAAAATTGACTCTTTTATTTTGTTTTTGAGGTGTAAAAAATGGAAAAACAATCATCTCTACTGGAATATTTATCACATTTTCTTTTAAATTTAAAAAGTTCCCAGTCTCTTTTATTACGACTTCTCTAACTTCAATATCAGGTACCGAATTCAATTTTATTTCAACATTTTTGATATCTTCAACCAAAGAACCACTATGTGATATTTGAAAACTATCCAAGATTTCTATATCTTTTTCTTCATTTTTTTCCTCTTTTTTCATATTTTCTCTCTCCTTTTATAAGAATTTGACAATAAAATAAACTATCTTTTATAAATGTATATGAACAATAATAACAAAAATATACCTAATTTTTATGTATATAATCAATAATAATTGAATTCAATTTTAATTTTTTCGAATCTTCTTCTTAAGTCCTTTATTTTTAAGAAGTTTCACTCTTTTTAAAATAGAATACTCTTTAAATTTTTTATTTTTTGAAAATTATAAATTGAGTAAACCCCTAATTTTTACACGTTTTTTACATATTCATTCTCAATGTATATAAACAATAATACTCAATGGATTTTTATTCTATCATAAAAATCAAATAAAATAAAGGATTAAAATGTATATATACAATAATATTTTATATAAACCTAGTAAAATTGCAATCTCTTGGATATGTATATTAATAATAATATTTTTTGAAAATTATAAACCTTGCATTTATGAGTGTTTATTCTATAACTTATTTTTTGAACCCTTATAAAATCAATAGTTTTGTTATGTATATTAATAATAATAAAATTATGATTTTTTTTTGACATCTTTTCAATAAAATCAAGGGGTTATAATATATTGAATTTTTAACTTGGTCTGCACATTAAACATAATAACAAAAAACAACTACCCAACTATGTTTTTTTATCACTCTTAATTTAATAAATTTTTTAAACCTATTAATTTTAAAATTATATGAATATAAAAAATAGGATTAGTAAAATTCAATAAAAATTATATAAAAAACAATACTAAACTGTATATTGATATAAATAAAAAACTCAAATTAATATAAAAATATAGATTTTTTAGTAAAATTTCCAATATTTACTTGACAAAATAAGAAATTTCCTTTAAAATTGTTATCTGAAATATAGAATTTTTTTGGAGGTGAAAAAATGAAAAGAACATACCAACCTAATAAGGCAAAAAGAAAGAAAGATCACGGGTTCAGAGCTAGAATGGCTACTAAAAACGGTAGAAAAGTTTTAAAAAGAAGAAGAGCTAGAGGTAGACAACAATTATCAGCATAGAACCCAGTGTTTTAAAACACTGGGTTTTTACAAGAAATTAATTTTAACTTAATTAGGAAATAATTCAAAATTATTGGGAGTTTTATAACTATGAATAATTTAAAAAAAGACAGAGAGTTTCAACTAATCTATAATTCGGGAAGAAAAAGTTTTGGTTATTACTCTCTTATTTTTTTTAAAAAAAATGATCAAAACTTGAAAAGATGTGGTTTTGTAGTAAGTAAAAAAACTGGAAATGCTGTTTGTAGGAATAGATTAAAAAGGCTATTCAGGGAATATTATCGTAAATATGAAGAGCAAATAAAAGATAATTATGATATAATATTTGTGGCAAAAAGAAATGCTGGAGAAAAAATAAAAACTCTAAAATTTCAAGATATTGAAAAAGATCTTTTAAAAACTATGAATTATAATAAACTTTTTAAAAGTCAAGGAAAATAATTATGAAAAAAATTATACTTTTATTAATTAGATTTTATCAAAAGTATATATCAATATTTTTGGGAAAAAACTGTAGGTTTATTCCCACTTGTTCAGCATACACATATGAAGCTATTGAAAGATTCGGAATTCTAAAAGGTGGATTTTTAGGGATAAAAAGGATTTTAAAATGTCATCCTTGGAATCCTGGGGGCTTTGATCCTGTCCCAGAGAAAAAAAATAAAAATATTCAGGAGGATAAATGAAATATATTTATGGTTTGTTAACATCTGCTATTGAAGCGTTATTACTTGTGGTTTATAAATTTACAGGAAACTTTGGAGTTGCAATAATAGGAGCTACTATTATAATTAAAATTCTTCTTCTTCCTTTAACTTTAAAGCAAGATAAATCTATGAAGAATATGAAAAAGTTACAACCTGAAATGGACAAAATTAAAGAGCAATACAAAAATGATCCAAAAGTTCAACAACAAAAAATAATGGAATTATATCAAAAACATAAAGTTAATCCTGCTGGAGGATGTTTACCATTACTTATTCAACTTCCTATTTTATGGGCTTTATTTGGAGTTTTAAGAGGAGATATAGTTCCTCAAGAGATGTTTTTATGGATGGATTTAGTAAAACCAGATCCTTATTATATTCTTCCTGTATTAAATGGAGTTGTTTCTTTTGTTCAACAAAAGGTAATGGGATCTTCTGATAATCCTCAAATGAAGAATATGATGTATATATTCCCAATTATGATGATCTTTATCTCTTATAAGATGCCTGCGGGATTACAAATTTATTGGCTAACATCAAGTTTAGCTGGAGTTATCCAACAATATCTAATTATGAAAAAAGGAGATTAAAATGAGTAATGTTATAGAAATCAAAGCTATGAGCAAAGAACAAGCTATAACTAGAGCTTTAAAAAGAATGGAGGCAACTCCTGATCAAATAGTAAGAGTGATTGAAAAACAAAAAAGTCGTTCTTTCATCTTTGGATTATTTGAAAAAGAGGGAATTTATGAAATAGAAATTTCAAAAGATAATCTTATGGAAGAGGAAAAAATTCAACAAAATAATGTTGTTGAAGAAAAGAAAGAAGTTTCTAAGAAAAAAGAGGTAAAAGAACACAGAGAAAATCATAAAGAAAAAGTGCATACAGAGCATAAAAAAGAGCATCACTCTCAAGAAACACCAGACAATTCTAAAGTTGTAGAGGCAAAAGCTAAAGAGCTATTAGAGTATATAGGTTTAAATTTAGGAGTAGATGTGAGCAAAGTTCACGAAAGAACTTATTTAGTAAATCTTTACGGGGAAGATAACGGAATAATCATTGGTAAAAAAGGTAAAACTTTAAATAGCTTTGAATATCTTTTAAATTCTCTTCTAAAAGATTATAGAATAGAAGTTGACGTTGAAGGATTTAAAGAGAAAAGAAATGAAACTTTAAGAGAACTTGGAAAGAAAATGGCAGAGAAAGCTTTAAAAACAAATAAAGCAGTGAGATTAAATCCTATGCCACCAAGAGAAAGAAAAGTTATTCACGAAATTGTAAATAAGTATCCTGAATTAGACACTTTTAGTGAGGGAAGAGATCCAAAAAGATATATTGTTATTAAAAGAAAAAAGTAAGGAGGAACTATGCTTTTTGATACAATAGCAGCTATTTCTACCCCTCGTGGAGAAGGTGGAATTGGAATAGTAAGAATATCTGGAAATAACGCATTAGAGATACTTGAAAAAATATTTAAGCCTAGATCGGGAAAGGCTATAAGAGATATAAGAAATTTTAGCATCACTTATGGACATATTTTTGATGGAGAAACTCTAGTAGATGAGGTTCTAGTTTCTATTATGAAAGCTCCAAATACTTATACGAGAGAGGATATTGTAGAAATAAACTGTCACGGTGGGTTTGTAATAACTGAAAAAGTGCTTGAGGTAGTTTTAAAAAATGGAGCAAGAATTGCTGAAATTGGAGAATTTACAAGAAGAGCATTTTTAAATGGAAGAATAGATTTGACACAGGCTGAGGCAGTAATTGATTTGATACACGGAAAGACAGAAAAATCAGTTTCACTTTCTTTAAATCAATTGAGAGGAGATCTAAAAGAACAGATAGAGCATCTTAAAAAATTGGTATTAGATGTGGCAGCACATATCAATGTTGTTTTAGATTATCCAGAAGAGGGAATTGATGATCCTTTACCAGAGCATCTAGTAGATAATCTTCAAGAGGTACTAGATACAACAGATAGACTTATAAGATCTTATGACAAAGGTAAGATGATTAAAGAGGGAATAAAAACAGCAATAGTTGGAAAACCAAATGTTGGTAAATCTAGTATATTAAACTCTGTTTTGAAAGAGGAAAGAGCAATCGTAACTCACGTGGCTGGAACAACTAGGGATATAATAGAGGAGGTTGTAAATCTTAAAGGAATACCTCTTGTATTAGTTGATACTGCTGGAATTAGAAAAACTGATGATCTAGTAGAAAATATAGGTGTAGAAAAATCTAAAAAATTGATTGAAAGTGCTGATCTTATCCTATTTGTTGTTGATGGATCGCGTCCATTAGATGAAGAAGATATGAAGATACACGATGCAATAAAAGCTGAAAAGGTTATAGGAATTTTAAATAAAATAGATATTAGACAGGATATAGATCTATCCCCTTTAACTAAAATAAATAAATGGTTAGAGATTTCAGCTATAAAAAATCAAGGAATAGATGAGATGGAAGAGGAGATTTATCGTCATATTATCGATGAAAATATTGAAGATAGTTCTCAAAAAATAACAATTACTAATGTTAGACATAAATCAGCATTAGAGAAGACAAAACAATCTATTGAAAATATATTTGAAACAATAGAAAGTGGACTTCCTATGGATCTTATGGCTGTGGATATTAAAGGAGCTTTAGATTCATTGTCAGAGGTAACAGGAGAGATCTCAAGTGAAGATCTACTAGATCATATATTTAGTAACTTCTGTGTAGGAAAATAAAAAATAAGAGTGATTCATTTTTGGGTCACTCTTTTCTTGCTTTTAAATATTGGAAATTTGGAGGAAAAAAATGAAAAGATACGAAGTTATAGTCGTAGGAGGTGGGCACGGAGGTGTTGAAGCTAGTTTAGCAGCAGCTAGATTAGGAAAGAAAACAGCTATGTTTACTCTATATTTAGACACAATAGCAATGATGTCGTGTAATCCTTCTATTGGAGGACCGGGAAAAAGTAATTTGGTGGCAGAGATGGATATTCTTGGTGGAGAGATGGGAAGACATACAGACAGATTTAATCTTCAGTTGAAACACCTTAACGAAAGCAAAGGACCAGCTGCTAGAATAACAAGGGGACAAGCAGATAAATACTTATATAGAACAGAGATGAGAAAACTGTTAGAACATACTGATAATCTTGAATTGATACAGGATTGTGTAGATGAGCTAATAGTTGAAAATGGAAAGATAAAGGGTATTATAACAAGACTTGGGATAGAATATTATGCTGATACAGTGGTTTTAGCCACAGGAACATTTTTAAAAGGAAAGGTTGTAATAGGAGATGTTGCATATTCAGCAGGTAGACAGGGAGAAAATTCAGCTGAAAAACTTTCTGATAGCTTGAGAGCAAATGGAATAACAGTTGAAAGATACCAAACTGCTACTCCACCAAGACTTGATAGAAGAAGTATAGATTTTAGTAAGATGAAAGAGTTAAGAGGGGAGGAACACCCTAGATATTTCTCAATTTTTACTGAAAAAGAGAAAAATAACACTGTTCCTACTTGGCTTACTTATACTACTGAAAAAACAATCGAAGTGGCAAAAGAGATGTTGCAATACTCTCCAATAGTGAGTGGAATTATAAAAACTCACGGACCAAGACATTGTCCATCACTAGATAGAAAAGTTATAAACTTTCCAGACAAAACAAATCATCAAATATTTTTGGAATTGGAATCAGCTGATTCAGAAGAAGTTTATGTAAATGGACTTACAACAGCTATGCCACCATTTGCTCAAGAGGCTATGATGAGAACAATAGCTGGGCTTGAAAATGCAAAGGTAATGAGATATGGATATGCTGTTGAATATGATTATGCACCAGCTTCACAACTTTATCCAAGCTTAGAGAGTAAAAAAATAGAGGGACTATTCTTTGCTGGGCAAATTAATGGAACTTCTGGGTATGAGGAAGCAGCTTGTCAAGGATTTATAGCTGGAGTAAATGCAGCTAGAAAAGTTGACGGCAAAGAGCCAGTAATTATTGATAGAAGCGAAGGATATATAGGTGTGTTGATAGATGATATTATCCATAAAAAAACACCAGAGCCTTATAGAGTTCTTCCATCAAGATCTGAATATAGACTTACTTTAAGGTTTGATAATGCCTTTATGAGACTGTTTAAGAAAGCTAAAGAGATAGGAATATTGTCTCAAGAGAAGATAGATTATTTAGAAAATGCTATTCAAATAGTTAATAGTGAAATAGCTAGATTAAAGGAGATAAGCGTTCCTATGGTTCAAGCAAATGCCCTGTTAGAATCTTTAGGTTCAACTCAAAGACTTGCTAAAGGGGTAAAAATAGGGGAACTTTTAAAGATAAAAGAGGTTACATATGATAGCTTAAAAGCTATTGTTGAGATAAATGATTATCCAGAATTTATTAAAAATCAAATAGAGACTATTATAAAATATGAGATTTTTATTGAGAGAGAAAATGAACAAATTAAGAGATTTAAAGAGCTAGAAGAGATGAAAATTCCAGTAGATTTTGATTTTTCTAAAGTAAAAGGAATTTCAAATATAGCTAGAAGTGGAATGGAAGAGATAAAACCTCTATCTATTGGAGAAGCTTCAAGAATTAGTGGAGTTACTGGAAATGATATAGCTCTTTTGATTGGATATTTAAAATAGATTAGTATTTTCAATGGGTTATTAGTGTATATGAACATTAATAACCTATTTTTTTGTTGACTTTCTACAAAAAGTATATATAAGTTAATATGTATATAATCAATAATAAGACTTTATTTTTTGTCATATACATATCTAAATAAAAAAAGAAAGTGGAAAAAATTTCCCACTTTCTAAAATTTTATTTTTTGTCGTATACATATTATTTTTTATAAACTTTATAAAGAACAGGAGTACTTTCGGCATTAGGTACAAAATTTTCTACACCTTTTTGCATTCCTGTAATATCATCAGGATAGATTAAAGTAAAGAAAGGTAGTTCATCTTGAAGTATATTTTGAAGTTCTTTATAGTATTCTATTCTATCAGCTGGTACAGTACTTTCTCTAGCTTTATCTAATAACTCATCAACTTTTTTATTTACATAGAAAGTTCTATTTCCTGATCCACCAAGATTTTTAGAGTGGAATAGAGCATAAAGAGCAGAGTCAGAGTCAGCACTAGATGACCAACCAAGAATAAACATATCGTGTTCTCCATTAGCTACTCTATCAAGATATGATCCCCATTCAAGAATCTCAATTTGAACATCTATACCAATTTGTTTAAGTTGATCTTGAAGAATAACAGCTGTATCTTTTCTGATATTTTTATCATTTGTCCAAATTCTAGTTTTAAATCCATTTGGATATCCAGCTTTTGCTAGTAACTCTTTTGCTTTTTCTATATTTTGAGTGTATAATTTAGCGTCTTTATTGTAACCAAAGACATTTGGAGATACAGGAGAGTTAGCTTTTTTAGCTGATCCTAAAAATACAGCTCCAATAATATCATCGACATTAATAGCATAAGCTATTGCTTGTCTTACTTCTTTTTTATCAAAAGGAGCTTTTTTAGTGTTAAATCCAAGATAAGTAACACTCATAGCAGAACTTTGAGCTAGTTTAAGATTTGGATTGCTCTTTATCATATCAACGTCAATTGGCTCCACATCATAAGCGATGTCAGCTTCTCCTGTTTCAAGTGCAATAGTTCTATTTGTTCCCTCTGGAACAACTTTAAAGATAAGTTTATCTGAAGCAGCTTTTCCTTGATAATAATCTGGGTTAGCTTTTAAAACAATTTTATCTCCAGATTGCCAAGATTCAAATATAAAAGGTCCAGTTCCAACAGGGTGTTGTCCATAGTCAGCCCCTCTTTCTTTAACAGCTTTTTCATTCATAATACCAGCACCAATATGTGCTAAATAGTTTACAAGAGGTCCATAAGGTTTTTTAGTTGTAATTCTAACAGTATAATCATCAATAGCTTCAACTTTGTCTATATCAGCAAAAAAAGCTATTAGACTTGGAGCTTCTTTAGCTCTATTTAAAGTAAAGACAACATCTTTAGAAGTTAGAGGTTCACCGTTGTGGAATTTAACATTTTTTCTCAATTTTAATTCTAAAGTAAGAGGATCTAGTTGTTTCCAGCTTTCAGCAAGTCCAGGAACCAAATTCATATTTTCATCTTTTTCAATAAGTCTGTCATAGATGTTTAAAGTAACTCTATGAGTAGGTACATCATTTGAAACTTGTGGATCTAAACTTTTAGCGTCAGAGTTTTGAACAACTACTAAATCAGATGCCAAAACATTTAAACTAGAAACAGACAGAAGCAAAGCAGTAGCTAAACCAAATAATCTTTTTTTCATATGAACTCCCCCTATAAAATCATTATATAAAATTTATTTTTTATTTTTAAATAAAATAATATTTAATTTTCATTGATTATATTATTTTTTTTTATTTTTGTAAAGAAATATTTTGTAATAATTAAAAAATTAAAAAAATAAAAATATATTAATATCTTTAAATCAATATTTTTATAAAATATTTTTTGCTAGGAAAAGTTAAAAATAAAAGGTAAAATATAGTTGAGGTGGGAAGAGATGTTAAATGAGTATAGGGGAAGAGTTCCCTATTTTTTAAAAGAGTTTGAAAAAAATATAGTTTATTTATGTACATCTAATAAAAATATAGAGGATTATTACAATACTTTGAGTGATATTTATGATGGTGATATTATAAAAATAGAGAGTAGTTCTGATAAAAATGAGATAGAAAAAAATAATTATGATCTTTTAGAGCTTTTTAAAACACACAAAAAATATATTGTTTTATTATCTTTGGAGGGATTTTTAAGAGATTATTACCCTTTGGGAGAAAAAATATTTTTTGAAAAAAATAGAGAATTATCTTTAAAGAGTATTCAAGAGTTGCTTTTAAAAAATGGGTATGAAAAGGTTTATATGCTAGAAAAAAGAATGCAATATAGTCTTAGAGGGGATATTTTAGATATTTTTCCTAAAAATGGAGATTATCCGATAAGAGTTGAATTTTTTGGAGATATTATTGAAAGAATAACATATTTTGATATAGATACTCAAAAGAGTATAGAGAGTTTAGAAAAAATATATATGTATACTAACAATAATAAAAATCAACCTATATCTTTTTTTAACCTTTTAAATACTTTTCAAAATCAGACAAATATAATTTTTGAAAATAAAGAGTTGCTTCAATATAAACTTGAAGAAATTATTTTAAGAGACAGAAATAATGAAAAAAAATATAGAGAAAGATTTGAAAACTTAGAAGTAGTTGGAGAGGAATTAAATTTAAAAAGATTTAATGAAGATGAGATAAGGTTCTTCGAAGATTATGAAAATATTAAAAAATTAAGTAAAAAAGAGAATATTTTTATAATTTCAGAGGAAAGTAAAAGATATAGTGAGATATTTAAAGGATTTCCTATAAAATATCAACAATATCCACACTATGAGGGATTTAGAACAAAAGATAAACTTGTTTTAACTGATAGAGAATTAAAAGGTGTAAAGGTTAAAAGAGAGACAAAAGAAAAAATAAAATTAAGATATAAAGATGTATCTCAAATTAGAGAGAATGACTACATAATACACGAAAATTATGGAGTTGGAATCTATTTAGGGATAGAAACTATTGACGGACAAGATTATTTAAAGATAAAATATGCTGATGAAGATAAACTTTATGTTCCAGTTGAAAGAATAAATAAGATTGAAAAATATGTTTCAACTCCTGGAGTAATTCCAGATATTTATCAACTAGGAAGACGCGGATATAAGAAAAAGAGGGAAAAATTACAAGAAGAGATGTTAATTTTTGCCAAAGAAATAATTGAGATTCAGGCAAGAAGAGCATATGAAAAGGGATATAAATTTTCTCACGACACAGTGTGGCAAGAGGAGTTTGAGGAGAGTTTTCCATATAAGGAAACAGCTTCACAATTAAAAGCTATTGAAGATGTAAAAAGAGATATGGAATCGGATAGAGTTATGGATAGAGTTATCTGTGGAGATGTTGGGTATGGTAAAACAGAGATAGCTATTAGAGCAGCTTTTAAGGCTTCAGTTGAGGGAAAACAAGTGGCACTTATGGTGCCAACAACGGTTTTGGCAGAGCAACATTATGAGAGATTTGTCGAAAGATTTAAAAATTATCCAATAACTATTGAGCTACTTAGTAGATTAGCAACTGATAAAGAGCAAAGAGAAGTTATAAAAAAAATAAAAGCTGGAACTATAGATATTGTTATTGGTACACACAGAATTTTATCAGTAGATGTTAAATTTAAAGATCTTGGGCTAGTTATAATAGATGAGGAGCAAAAGTTTGGTGTTAGAGCTAAAGAAAAATTAAAAAAATTAAAAAGTAAAATTGATATGCTGACATTAACAGCCACTCCTATTCCTAGAACTTTGAATTTATCACTGTTAGGCATAAGAGATCTATCAGTTATTGATACTCCTCCAGAGGGAAGAAAACCAATAGAAACAATTTTTATAGAAAAGGATAATAAAAAATTAAAAGACATTGTAATGGAGGAGATAGCTAGAGAGGGGCAAGTTTTTTATATTTTTAACTCTGTACAAAAAATAGAGAATAAAACGGCTGAATTAAGAAAAATACTTCCTAACTATTTAAAATTAGATTTTATTCACGGTCAGATGAATCCTAAAGAGATAAAAAACAAGATAAAAGAGTTTGAAAATGGAGAGGTAGATATTTTAGTCTCAACTACAATAATTGAAAATGGAATTGATATTGAAAATGCAAATACTATGATAATAGAGGGAGCAGATAGATTAGGACTTGCACAAATATATCAACTTAGAGGAAGAATAGGAAGAGGAAGTAAAAAAGGATATTGTTATATTTTAACTAAAGAGTTACAAAGTAAAAAATCTAAGGAAAGAGAGGAATCTATAAAAAATCTTGGTGATAGTGGTGGAGGACTTCAACTTTCACTTGAAGATATGAGAATAAGAGGTGCTGGAGAGATCTTAGGAGAAAAACAACACGGTGCATTGGAAACATTTGGTTATAATCTATATATAAAAATGTTAAATGATGAGGTTGCAAGATTGAAAGGGGAGAAAAAAACAACATCTGGAGATCTTGAAATAAAATTAAAAATAGATGCGTTTATTCCAGATAGTTACATAGAAAAAGAGGAAAAAATAAGAATTTATAGAAGAGCTGCTGAAATCAATAATAAAGATGAATTAAAAGAGTTGATACAGGAGGTTAGAGATAGATTTGGGGAGATGCCAAAAGAGGTAAAAAATTTCTTTTATTACTTAGGAATAAAATTAAAAGCAGAAAATTTGGGAATTGCAATTATAAGGGAAGAGGAATTTGGATTTTTTATTAAGTTTTATAGAGAGAGTGTAAATATTGAAAGAATAACTCAGATGATGATGAGTGGAAAAGTAGAGTATTTAGCAAAAAAAGAGGGAATAAGCTATAAAGGAAATATTATGAGCTTTTTTAATGAATATGAGGGAGTGATATAATGAAAGAGTTTGATAGACTTGTAGAAATAATTAAGATTTTGAGAGGTGAAGGAGGTTGTCCTTGGGATAGAGAACAAACTCTTGAAACTTTAAAACCTTGTTTAATGGAGGAAACTTGTGAAGTTTTAGAAGCTATGGACAAAGGTGGAGATGATTTAAAAGGGGAGTTAGGAGATCTTTTGATGAATATTGTTTTTCAAGCTGATATTTGTGAAGATGCTGGAAAATTCAATATAGAAGATGTGGCAAGAGGGATAACTGAGAAGATGATTAGAAGACACCCACACGTTTTTAAAAAGAAAGAGAGCAATATAACTTCAGATCAAGTTTTAGTAAATTGGGAAGAGATAAAAAAAACAGAGGTTGAGCATAAAGACAGGAAATCAGCTTTAGATGGTGTGCCTATATATTTGCCAGCTTTAGCAAAGGCTGAAAAAATTCAAAAAAAAGCTTCAAAAGTAGGATTTGATTGGGATAATATAGAAGATGTGATTGGAAAAGTTGAAGAGGAGTTAGGAGAGTTAAAACAAGCTATAAAAAATAAGGATTCAGAAAATATGAAAGAAGAGGTTGGAGATCTATTATTTTCAATAGCAAATCTTTCAAGATTTTTAAAGATTAATTCCACAGATGCTTTAGAAAAAACTATCAAAAAATTTGATAAAAGATTTAGATATGTAGAGGAAAAATGTGATATATCTAAAGCTTCTTTAGAAGAAATGGAAAAATTTTGGAATGAAGCTAAAAACAAACTTGACATATAAAAAAAATATAGTATATATAGTTAATAAGATGGGAGGAACAGTCTAAATCATGAGATTGGATAAATTTTTAAAAGTAAGTAGAATAATTAAAAGAAGACCTATTGCAAAAATAGTTGTAGATGGGGGAAAAGCTAAACTTAATGGAAAGGTAGCTAAGGCTGGAACTGAAGTTAAGGTTGGGCAAATATTAGAACTTGAATATTTTAACAAATATTTCAAGTTTGAAATAATGGAAGTTCCTAGTGGAAATGTAACTAAAGAAAAAACTTCTGACTTGATAAAGGTTTTAGAAAGTAGAGGAATAGAGATAGACATAGATAGTGAGGAGGATATTTTTTAGTGAAATTTTCGTTAAATTCTAATGCAAAGATAAATATAGGATTGAATGTAGTGGGAGTTCTTCCAAATGGGTATCATCTTTTGGATATGATTATGGTACCAATCAGTTTAAGTGATAAAATAACTGGGGAAATAGAAGATATTTCAGGAACACTTGAAATTGAAACAAACAAGGCTGATATTCCTGTAAATGAAGAAAATATTTTGTGGAAGATTTATGATAAATTTTATACAGAAAGTGGACTATCAAGAAGAAAGATACATTTATATCTTGAAAAAGTTATTCCACATCAAGCTGGACTTGGGGGAGGAAGTTCAAACGGAGCATTTTTATTAAAACTTTTAAATGAGTTTCATAAAAACTTTTTCTCACAAGAAAAATTAATCGAGATAGGAAAGAGCGTAGGAGCTGATATTCCATTTTTTTTAATCAATAAATCTGCAAGAGTTACAGGTATTGGGGAAAATATTGAGATTATAGAGAATAATTTAAAGAGTGCTATAATTTTGATAAAACCAAACTTTGGAGTTTCAACAGGAAAGGCATATAAAAATATGACTATGCTCAATAATAAAAAAGATGCTAATATAAAAAATATTATCTTAGGGTTAAAAGAGAATAGAATAGATATTGTTGAAGCTAGTATAGAAAATCATTTAGAGCAAGGATTATTTATTGAAGATGAGAATATAAAAGATTTTAGAAAAAAATTAGCTAACTTAAATGGTATGAAATTTTTTATGTCAGGAAGTGGAAGTGCATATTATACTTTTGTTCCCTTAGAAGAATCAGAAGAAACTGTTAAAAAGATAAAGGAGTACTTAAATAGCTGTGAAGTCTATCTTTGCAGTTCTTTATAGATAATACTAAAAACAGGGAAGGTGCATTAATATGAAAATTACAGATGTTAGACTAAGAGCAGTGAAAAACGAGAATGAATTTAAGTTAAAAGCTTACGCTGATGTAACTTTTGATGATTGTTTTGTTATTCACGGTTTAAAAATAATAGATGGACAAAAAGGAATGTTTGTTGCTATGCCATCAAGAAGAATGCCTGACGGAGAGTATAAAGATATAGCTCATCCTATTACACCTGAATTGAGAAAAGACATAACAGATTCTGTTATAACTAAGTATAACGAAACAGATTTTTCTACACTAGTTGCTGAAGAATCAAAAGAGGAAAAAACTGAATAAAAAATAGATAAAATAGAGATTTTAAAATAACCTGAAGTTATCTTCAGGTTATTTTGTAGTAGATAAGGAGAAAAAATGAAAATTTTAATTTTAAATGGAAGTTCAAGAAAAAAAGGAAATACTAGAACAGCTTTAAAACAATTAGAAAAAGGTATAGATTTAAATAAAAATAGTGTTGAATTTTTAGATATTACAGATTTTAAAATAGCTGGTTGTTTAGGGTGTGACGGTTGCAAAAGAACAGGAGTTTGTGTTATAAAAGATGATGCTATTGATATAGTTGAAAAAATATTAGATGCTGATATGGTAATTTTTGGATCACCAGTTTATTGGTGGGGAATATCGTCTCAAACTAAGGCTTTGATAGATAGAATCTATATGAAAAATTCAACTTTATCAAAACTTAATAAAAAAATTGGAATATTAGCAGTTGGAGCAGATGAACTATCTGGTGAACAGTATAAATTAATAAGTGGACAATTTAGATGTATTTGTGAATATCTAGGTTGGGATCTTGTAATTGATAAATCTATATCAGCTGGAATGATTGGAGATGTTGAGAAACAAGTTGG
>JAUNAY010000170.1 GCA_030527385.1 Fusobacterium sp.
ATTTGATAGAAAATTGCCAATTTTTTCTTGTTCTTGTATATCATTTGGAATATTTATTTTAAATCTTTTTAAATCTTTCTTTGTAAGTTGTGGTTGAGCTGTTCCACTAGAATTATTTTTTAATATTAATTGTGTTTTGGGAGTTTGAAAATACGAATGTAAAAAATATTTATTAATATTTTTTGGACGTATTATCATCATTTGAGCATTTATAAATGCTGTATTATAAAATTTATTTTCAAAAATAGCTATGTTTCCTATACTTCCTCTTAATGTGATAATCAAATCGTTTTTTTCAACTTTCCCTTTGCTCAACTGTTTAAATTTTTCTAAAGTTATAAACTTATCATTTCTATTAAAAATTAAATTATTTTCTGAAAAATTTGAAGTACTTAAAAATAAAATTCCTATTTTTTTTATATCGTTTTCATTAGGATAATTTTTTCCTCTATCTCCATCTATTAAAAAACTTATCTCATCTAATTTTTTTTCTTCCCATTCCCCACTAAATTCTTTAAATCTTAACTTTGGTATTCTCATAAAATTCCCCTTTATATAATTTTTCAACTATATATTAACACTTTTGTGAACCATTTTAAAGATTTTTTAAAAAAATAAGCTCCGAAAAATTCGGAGCAAAATTTATATATTTTAATTTAAAACTTTAGCAGGAGCGTCCACATCAAACTCTTTAATTTTATTATTATGTTTTAAGTGACTTGCAATATACACAAAAGGCGTATCAAACACTGCTACTATAAATTTCATAAGATATGTAGAGATAAATATTTCAAGTATAATTTCCTTAGGATAAACTCCCCAAAAAGCTATAACTACAAACAAGCTAGTATCTATAAGTTGGCTAACCATAGTACTCATATTATTTCTAATCCAAATATGCTTTCTTTCACTAAATTTTTCTCTCCATTTTTCATATGCCCAAATATCGTGTGTTTGTGATACCCAATAAGAGATTAAAGAAGCTAGAACAAGTCTTGGCATAAAATCAAATATTCTTTTTACCCCATTAAAAGTAATTAGCCCCTCTTCAATATCTGACGGAACAAAGTTTATAGCTATCTGCATAATAAGTGTCATAACTATAAGAGCAAAAAATCCGATTCTAACAGCTTTTTTAGCATACTCTTTACCATAGTTTTCTGCCAAAATATCTGTTACCAAAAATCCACCTGCATATAGTATGTTTCCCAAAGTAGTTCCAAGTCCAAATATATCTACCAGCATAACAACCTGAATATTAGCTATAATTGTAGAAATTGGTATCCAAATATACAGCCCCACTTTTCCAAATCTCACATAGGCAAAAAGTATTGCCATAAAGTTTACTACAAGTAGTAAAAACCACATCATTTCATTTTTCATTTCTCTTTTTCTCCTATACTTTAAATTTTATTTTTCCAATAAAAAAAGCAGAGTCTCTCCTCTGCGTAATAAAATCTAAACAATAAAAAAAGTCTAGTTTTTTATAGATGGTTTGTTTATCACGCTAGGACATCTCCCTCTTTTCCCCGAGGATTTTGTGAATATTCATTTACACTCTATTGTAAACTCTATTTTGTATTTTGTCAATGGTTTTATTCAAAAAAAATAGAGCTTTTTACAGCTCTATTTTATAACTATCTTTCTTCCAAATTAAAGATCATAATCCTTAGCATCTACCACTTCTGGCTCAATAGCTCTTTTATAAGTTGAATCTCCAAAACCTAAGATTGGATAGAATATAAATCCTAAGAATGTAAGCCCTAAAGCAAAAAGAATTCCTTTTCCAAATGCTTTAGCTAGTTCTACATTTATTAGCACTGTCATAGCAAGGTTTAAAATTGGAATACATAGAAGAAGTAGCCACCACCAAGGTTTTCCAATAATTTTTGTTATAAGAACATAAATATTATAAATTGGAATAATAGATTTCCAACCAGCCACTCCAGCCTTTGTAAATATTTTCCACCAACCAACAATTACCAATATAGCCATTATAAAAACAACCATAATACCCTCCCTAAAGATTTTTATATTTTATTTTTATTATTTAGATTTTTTCACTAGTCTATAGTAACCCTTTTCATTTTTTTCAACTTTTTCATTTTTTAGTAAAGTTCCCATAGCTCTTTTAAAAGCTTTTTTACTCATATTAAAATAGTCGACAATCTCTTCTGGACTACTTTTGTCTGTGAAGCCGAAACTATCTCCCAAAAGTCTCATTTTGCTAAGTATAAATTCGGCGTCTTTGTCCATTTGAATATATGCTCTTTCTCTAGGTGTTAAGTCTATTTTTCCATCTTCTCTAACTCTTATTACTCTAGCTTCTATTTCATCTCCAACTTTATAGTCCTTAAAATATTCATTTTTAGGAATAAGTCCAAAATATCTGTCCTCAACTGCCACAAACACCCCAATATTAGGCTCTATTCTATATACAGTCCCAGACACAATATCATTTTTCTTGATAGTTGTTGTTGGTAATAAAAATTTATAAATTTTCATAGTGGCAGAAAGTCTACCCTTACTGTCCTCATATATTCCAACTAGATATTTTTTACCAACTTCCACAGCTGTTTCTTGTTGTCCTCTTGGAAGTAATAACTCTTTTTTTAGTCCCCAATCCATAAAAGCACCAAGTCTTGGGTTAACATCTGTAACTTCAAGTTTAGCTAAAGTTCCTACAAGAGCTTCAGTTTTTCTAAAAGTGGCTACTGGTCTATCTTCCGAGTCCATATATATAAGCACTTCAACTTCGTCTCCCTCTTCAAGCTCTCTTTCCTCAAGCTCATTATTAGGTAAAAGTATGCTTATATCCTCAATCTCTTCTCCCTCTTTTTCAACCTCAGTTAAATAAGCACCAACACTTGTAAATCTATCAACTTTCATCTTCTGTCTTTTTCCTATTTTTATCATCAAAATCTCCTCTAATATAATATTTATTAATATAACTAATATCAGCTAAACTGTAAATCATCAGAGAATCTTAGAGGGAGTTTCGAAGAGTGACGCTAAAAGTCCGAACTGTTT
>JAUNAY010000171.1 GCA_030527385.1 Fusobacterium sp.
AGAGAAAAAGACATTTGCTCAATTAAAGATAGAAAAGTATAACCAATATAAAAACTATGTTTTAAATAACAGAGAGAAAGAAATAAAAGCTAATACTCCAACAAAAGAGGAGATAGACGCACAAATAGTTAGAGAGAAATTTGAATTTGATAAAAAATTAGCTTTAGAAAAAGAGAAAAGGGAAAGATATAGAGATAATCTACTTAATACAGTAGTTATTGGTGGAGTAGGATATGGTACTTATAGATTAGGAAGACATCATCATTGGTGGTAAAACTGGAAAAGGTTGAAACACTAGTAAAATTAGAGTTTCAACCTTTTTATAGTTTATTTGGAAAGAATATATTTTTTTATATAAAGCAACATCTTAATAAAGATAGTTGCTATTATAACTAATGCAATCAATGAAGAGATAACTCCAACAGAGTTCCAAAATTCAGCATAGCTATTACCAATTTTATTTAAGTGATTAGAATATTTTAAAAGAGCAGTAGATCCTATTGCTAAAGGGAAAGTTAGTGAAGCATAACTAGGACTAAAACTTATCTGTAATATTCTAAAGAATGATAGATAAACAAGTAGTGTCATAAATATTGCCAAAGGTAAAAGTATGTTGATAATAATCTCTGATGGAGTATTGAATACAGTTAAGTATCCAGCAAGGCACAAACTTGGTGGTGCAGCCATAATAGCAAAAGTAGGAAGTCTTCCTTCATCAATGGGTTGGACAAATATAATTCTATATAACATAAAAGGTAACATTATTAAATATAGAGCGAATCCAACATAAAATATTAGATGAGTAAGAGAAACAGCTCCCATATTTGCACCAGATACACAAGCAACTACAATTCCAACAGGAGGTACAAACCAACTAGGAACAATATGATGCATTTTAAAATCTCTAATTCTATGGTAAAAGAATATAAAACAAAATATAATGTGAGCTAATATAGCTAGAAACCAAATAGTTTTTCCTAAAATTAGAGAGTAACTACTTAAAAAACCTCCAAGAATCATAATTGTCATATCTAGTGTCGGAATAAAACTTCCAAGGGTAGGGTGACTTAATTCAGCTTTTAAGACATTAAAGTGAAAAATATTTTTAACAAATATTACACTTACCAAAAATAACGAAATTATATCTCCAATAACAACGGGAAATTGCCCTAAAAAATTACTTAAAGCTCCCGATACCCCAGCTATTCCAAGAGCAAGTCCAGTTAATGCAACAGGCATTTCACGAAGTTTATTTATTGCATCTCTCATTTACAACTCCTTTAATTAATTTAATTTTAACCAGTTTGAAATAACGATTTTTTGAATTTCTGAAGTTCCCTCATATATTTCAGTTACTTTAGCATCTCTCATCATTCTTTCTACTGGGAATTTTTTAGAGTATCCATTTCCTCCTAGTAGTTGAACAGCTTTAGTAGTAACTTCCATAGCAATTTCAGAAGCAAAAAGTTTTGCCATAGATGCCATATAGCCATAATCCTCTTTTAAATCTTTTATATTAGCAGCTCTGTAAGTCATAAGTCTTGCAGCGTCAATTTTAGTTTGTAGTCCTGCAATGACAAATTGTGTGTTTTGGAATTCTGTTAATTTTTTTCCACCTTGAACTCTATTTTTTGTATATTCGATAGCAAAATCTAAAGCACCTTGAGCTATTCCAACAGCTTGAGCAGCAACTCCAATTCTTCCTCCGTTTAAAGTTGCCATAGCTATTTTTAGTCCTTCTCCTTCTGCTCCAAGCAAGTTTTCTTTAGGAACAATACAATTTTCAAAAATTAATTCAGAAGTTGAAGATCCTCTAACTCCCATTTTTTCTTCAGCTTCTCCAACAGTAAAGCCTTTAGTTCCTTTTTCTACGATAAAAGCAGAAACACCTTTTTCAGTCTTAGCAAATACTAAGAAAATAGAAGCTTCGTGAGAGTTTGTTATAAAAACTTTTTTACCATTGATAATAAAATTATCTCCATCTTTATCAGCTGTAACTTTTATACCAGCTTCAGTTTCTGTCCAACCAAAAGCTCCTAATTTTTCTCCTTTAGCTAATGGAATAAGATATTTTTCTTTTTGTATATCATTTCCATATTCATAGATTGGAGCCGTACAAAGTGAAGTATGAGCTGATAAAATAACTCCAGTAGAAGCACAATCTTTAGAAATTTCTTCAACTGCTGCGATATATGATAAATTATCAAGTCCAGCACCACCAAATTTTTTCTCAAAAGGAATACCCATTAAACCACATTTGGCAAGATTTTCGATAGCTTCTTTAGGGAAAGTAGCATTTTTATCTGTTTCAACTGCTAAAGGAGCTACATATTTTTTAGAAATTTCTCTTACCATTTTAATAAAATTTACTTGTTCATCATTAAATTTAAAGTTCATATTGTTCCTCCTTAAAATTTGTTTTTCTTTATTTTCAAGTTGATTTTATCACAAAATAAATATAAAATAAAATTATATATTATTATATATTTATAAAATTTTATTATAATAAAAGGAGAGGAAAATGCTAGATTTTAGGGTGTATACATTTTTAGAATTGTGTAAAACATTAAGTTATACAAAAACGGCAGAAAATCTTTATATTACACAACCAGCAGTAACTCAGCATATAAAATATTTATAAGATTTATATAATTGTAGACTTTTTAACTACTCGAATAGAGTTTTAAGTTTAACAGAACAAGGAAACTATCTTTTTAAATATTTTTTAACTATGAATTCAGATGAAATAAAGATAAAGGAGGGAGTTTTAGAAGTAAATTCTACCGAAAAAAATCTTTATTTTGGAGCAACTTTAACTATTGGTGAGTATATAATTCCAGATATACTTTTAAAACTTTCAAAATTATTTCCAAATATAAATGTAAAAGTAATAATAAAAGATACAGCAGAACTGTTAAGAGAGTTGCAAAATGGAAATATAGAGTTTGCTTTAATGGAGGGATTTTTTGAAAAAACAGAGTATGAATCAATAATCTACTCCAAAGAACGATTTATAGGTGTATGTTCT
>JAUNAY010000172.1 GCA_030527385.1 Fusobacterium sp.
AATATTTACAATTTTTTATACATACATTGCTAATTTCAATTAATCCTCTATAATAAACTTTCCTTCCTACCTCTTTAGCTTTTATTTCATAAGCTTTTTTAAAAAGTAGCTCTAAATCATCAGGATTGTCTATTTTCATAAGAGCTATTAACTCTTCCTTTGTATATTCATCTTTTTTTAATATTTCTTTTATATTCATTTTTTTCCTTTCTTCATATTATTTCCAAAATACTTGGCGACGCTCTTTTTTCATATTTTTCTTAAAACCTATATGCAAATGTCCTTTTTTAGGGTAATATATTAATTGATCAAATTTCATATTAGATTTTACTACTCTTTGAAATTCTTTATATTGAGATCCTTTTTTTAGAAGAATATCAACAGCTAGTCCAGAACTGTGAGCAGAGGTTCGTGATCCTCCAACTTTTCTGTTTACCTTACCACTTCTGTACCAACTTGTTACAATTAAAGGTCTTTTTAATAATCTTCTAAGTTGATCTAGTCTCACAGCTGTATATTTTATATTTGCAGCTTGTTGTTTGGTAGGAGTATTGTCAATATTATATTTTTTAGCAATATCACTATGTACAGCTTCTCCCATAGTAAAATATCTTGAAATTTTTTCATTTTTCCTTATGGTAGCTTTTGAAAACATACACCCAGTCAAAAATATGCTAAGCATTAAAAAAGTTAATATTTTCTTCAAAATCTGCCCCCTTAATATAAAATCAAAATTAAATTAAAAAAATTTTTTGAAAGGAGTGACATTATGTCAAATAAAACAAAAGCAGTCTTTTGTATGTTAATATCTGCTTTAGGATTTACATTTATGAGTGTAACTGTAAAATATGTAACTGGAATACCTCTATTTGAAAAAGTATTCTTTAGAAATTTAATTAGTTTAGGAGTAGCTTTTTTCAGTCTAAGAAAATCTCACGCTCTTATGTTTGGAAAAAAAGAACATCAATTAGCTCTTTTAGCTCGTTCAAGTTTTGGGCTAGCAGGAGTTGTTCTTAATTTTTATGCTATTTCAAATTTAACTCTTGCTGATTCAAGTATGCTTGGAAAACTTTCACCGATATTTGTAACTATTATGGCTTGCATATTTTTAAAAGAAAAAATAGATACTAAGCAAATTTTAAGTATAATAATTACATTTTTAGGAGCTTTATTAGTAATAAAGCCAGAATTTTCTTTAGAGATGCTACCTAGTTTAGCAGGTATTTTATCAGCTGCTTCTTCTGGGGTTGCTTATACTCTTCTTAGATATTTGAAAGATAAAGAAAGTCCTAATACAATTATCTTTTATTTTTCATTGATTTCAGTTGTTTTTACTGCTCCATTTGCAATAGCTAACTATGTTCAACCCACAACTATACAACTTAGCTTATTATTAGCCACAGGAATTTTTGCTTCGGTGGGACAATTTGGGATTACTTATGCTTATAAATTTGCTAAAGCTACTGAAGTCTCAATTTATAACTATTCAGCCATTGTATTTGGAATAATTTTAGGATTTATATTCTTTAAAGAAATACCAGATGACTTAAGCTTATTAGGAGGAGCAATAATAATAGCTGTTGCTTTTTATATATTTAAACATAATCAAAAAAATTGATACTAAATACCTCTTTTTTTCTTAGCATAATCTATTCCAAGCATACTTTTAGCATCAAAAAGAGTTGTTATATTTATATCTTTTAAAGCAACTCTTTCAACCTCTACAAACTCATCTTCATCTAAATGTTGATGAGTTTTTTTTAAATTTTCAGCATAAAAAAGATAAAATTTACCTGCTGTTATTCCTGGACTACTAAAAAATTCACAAATTTTTTCAATCTTTTCAGCCTTATAACCAGTTTCTTCCTCTAATTCTCTAAGAGCTGCCTCTTGAGGTTCCTCTCCTTTTTCTAAAATTCCAGCAGGAATTTCAGTAGTTACAAGTTTTACAGCTGGACGATATTGTTTTACAAGTAATACTGTATCATCTTCAAAAACAGCTACAACTCCAACAGCTTCCCTTTTTGAAGTAAATGTCCATTCTACTACTTTTTCATTAGGAAGTTTTAGTTTTTCACTAAATACAGTTATATGGTTATTTTTAAAAACCTCTTTTTTTTCTAAATGTTCAAATTTATCCATCTATTTTGCCCCCAAAACCTCTTTAGTTTTATATAAGATAATACCACACGCCATAGCAACATTTAAAGATTCAGCTATTCCATAGATTGGAATTATCAACTTTTCATCACTTTCTTCTAAAAATCTCTGTGAAACCCCATTTCCTTCGCTTCCAAAAATAATGGCATTTTTTTTACTTAAATTCATTTTTGTATATTCAATAGAGTTTTTATCTAAAGCAGTAACCTCCATCTTATATTCTTTCTCTTTTAAAAGAGAGATTAACTTTTCTTCTTCTAAATATACAATGTTCATATTTAAAATTGATCCCATACTACTTCTTACTACTTTTTCGTTCCAACAATCAACACTACCTTTGCTTAAAAGTATATCTTTAAATCCTGCTGCATCAGCAACTCTTATGATAGTTCCTAAGTTTCCTGGATCTCCTATCTTATCAAGAACGACGATATTATCTTCTAAAATGTTTAAATCTCCTTTTTTCATAGGATAGATTACGATTACACCTTGAGAATTTTCTTGAGATGTAAGTTGAGAAAAAACTCTGTCAGAAACCTGTATTTTTCTACACTTAAACCTGTCTATTTTTTTTTTGATCTCCTCTGTTATTAAGTAATTTTCGTGAAAAATTAAAATCTCTGGTGAAAAATCAAAGTCTAAAAATTTTCTTCCCTCTGCAATAAAAAGTTGCTCCTCTTCTCTATATTTTTTTATTTTAAGTTTTTTAATCTTTTTTATAGTAATATTTTCAAGACTGTTTATATAGTCCATTTTTCCTCCTGTAAAATTAATTTATATATTTCTAATATTATATCATAAATTGAATATCTTTTCTTCCAATTTGTTTTACAACTGAGAAAATATGTAATATAATCTAA
>JAUNAY010000173.1 GCA_030527385.1 Fusobacterium sp.
TATGGATATTTTTAAATCATATAGACCTATGTCAATTCATTCAAAATTAAAAGTTACACAAATAAGATATAAAAATATATATTATCAGATAACAGGTATGCAATATAACGAGGAGATTTCTGATGATGAAAAAATATATCAAGATTTGAAAAGAAGAGATCTCACTATAAATGCCATTGCCTTTGATGGAGAAAGTTTCTATGCTGATCCCTATGCTTTTGAAGACTTAGAAAATAAAGTTATTAGATTTGTTGGGGATCCTGTTAAAACAGTTATAGGCGATCCAATTAGAATTCTTAGGGCTGTAAGATTATATGCAGTTAAAAATTTTAAAACTATTGAACCTCAAAGCTATGAAGCAATGAAAAAATTTGCTCCTCTGCTCCTTAGGGCAGATTCAAGAAGAATAAAAAGCGAAATTGATAAAATGGTTTTTCTTGAAGATAAAACAAAAGCTTTGGAAATATTAGATGATTTAAAACTTTCAGATTTAAAAATTCCACTTGCTAGAAATATAAGTATAACTGTAAAACAGCTTCTTCTTGGAAAATCTCCTACTCTTGAATGTGAAAGAGATAAGACAAAAGATAATATAAACCTTGTTGAAATAGCTCTTAATTATTATGAAGAGTATGAAAAACTTATATCATATACAAATAGCTTAGAAACAGACAAAAAAATTACTGAAATGTTAAATGAAACAAGTTATTCTAGTAATGCAAAGAGAAGAGTACTGATGTTACTTAGGGGACAATATGATTTTTTCAGATTGCATTTTAGAAAGAGTAGTTTAGCTGAAAATGAGCTAAATTCCTATATGAAAAAAGCAGGTTATCCAGAAGAGATTAGAACAAAAGTTTTAAAATTACTTAATGAACAAGATGAGCTATCAGATATTTTGTCAGAAAAGAAAATAAAAACACTTATAAATAAAACTAATATGGAGTATTTTCCAGAACTTTTTGATCTTGTAAAAGAGATATTTAAAAAATATGATAAATGTGTAACTGATAAATATATGGAGATGGCTATTGAAAAAATTAAAGAGATCTCTATTTCACTATTGAATATTAAGAAAAAACCTAAAAAGAAAAAAAAGAAGAAGAAAAAAGTTTTAGGAGCAGAGGAAAACACTCAAAATATTAATCAAGAAACTGAAGTTCAATAAAAATATTTAAGTAATTAAAAAAGAGAGCCTAAGCTCTCTTTTTTGCTGGTTATGGTTAAGAACTATCTAGTTTCACTTCTGAAATGAGCATAAGCGTGAGCTTTTTCCCATTGAACATCTTGTGAAACTTTTGTTTGATCTTCTGATTTTGTAATTTGTACATTTTCTTTATCTTGTTGAACAGCTGGTGCAGTTGCTCCATAAGCTACTCCTCCAAATGCCATAGCTAATACTGATAATAATGTTATTATTCTTTTCATAATACATTCCTCCTATATATTCAAATTATTCTTATCTACTCTTTCATTCCTTATGCTTTAATAATACTATACAAGTGTTAAATAAAAATTGTATTAATATAAAATTTTGTTAATAATAGCACAAAGATTCTTTTAATTTAGAAAATAAAACTTTCATTAAAACTTCACAAATTATAATATTTTAAATATATTTAATCAAAACTAGATAAAATGTGATATAATAGGGCTAGTATAACAACATATTGGGAGGTTTTTGTAATGCTTATAATTAAAAACGGTAATGTACTTGATGTAGAAAAATCAAAAAGTGTGAAAATGGATATCTCAATAGACGGAGGGAAGATAGTAGCTGTTAAGAAAAGCATCAAAGCTAAAAAAGATGATTGTGTTATTGATGCAGAGGGAAAAGTTGTAGCTCCTGGATTTATTGATGCTCACTGCCATTTAGGACTTATGGGAGACAGTGTAGGTTTTGAAAATGATGATGTAAATGAAAAATCAGATCCTATCACTCCTCAAATGAGAGCTATTGATGCTCTTGATCCTATGGACAGAGTGTTTACTGAAGCTTATCAAGGTGGAATAACTTCTGTGGCTACTGGACCTGGAAGTGCAAATGTTATTGGAGGACAATTTGCAGCAGTTAAAACTTTTGGTAAAAGAATAGATAAAATGATTATAAAAGCTCCTATTGCTATGAAATGTGCATTTGGAGAAAACCCAAAAAGATTTTATGGAACTAAAGGTAAAATGCCTACAACTAGAATGGGAACAGCTGCTCTTATGAGAGAAGCTCTTTACAAAGCTAAAGAGTATATGGAAAAATTAGAATCTGCTGGAGATGACATCACTAAAAAACCAGCTTATGATGCTAGATGGGAAGCTCTTATTCCAGTATTTAAAAAGGAAATACCTTTAAAAGCACACGCTCACAAGGCAAATGATATTTTTACTGCCATTAGAATAGCTAAAGAGTTTGATGTAAAAATGACTCTTGATCATTCAACAGATGCTAGATGTATAGTTGATGAGTTAGCAGAGGAAAACTTCCCAATGATAGTTGGACCAAGTCTTGGACATAGAACAAAAGTTGAACTAGTAAATAAATCATTTAAAACAGCTGGTGTTTTAAACAAAGCTGGAATAAAAATCTCTATAACTACTGATAGCCCTGTAATTCCTTTACAACATTTACCACTTTGTGCTGGACTTGCTGTTAAAGATGGTATGGACAAATGGGAAGCATTAAAAGCTATATCTATTAACCCTGCTGAAATATTAGGACTTGAAGATAGAATCGGATCAATAAAAGCTGGTAAAGATGCTGATATTGTTATCTGGTCAAATGATCCTCTACAACTTGATGCCAAAGTAGAGTATACTATTATAGATGGTAAAGTTGTTTTTTCAGGAGCAGAGGAAAAATAAAAAAATAGTTTAAATATAAATACACCTCGAGTCTTTTTAGACAAAGGGTGTATTTTTTATAGCAAAATATTCACTAAAGAAAATAAACTTTAAATAAAATCTTAAAAATGTTATTATATAGTTGAAAAATATATAATAAAGGGGAATTTTATGAGAAT
>JAUNAY010000174.1 GCA_030527385.1 Fusobacterium sp.
AATTTTTAAATACTCTTTGATTTGAAGATCCTCTCAATTTCAATCTTAGATCTTTTTTATCTATTTCAAATCTTCCATCTATCAAATAATCTATTAATTTAACATCTATCCATTTTTCCACATCTTCCTTTAAAAATCCAGTCCATAGATAGATTTTTTTGTCTGTATTCTCTTTTATGAAATGAATTAAGTTTAAAACTTCTTCACGATTTTTTTCAAAAAGAGGATCTCCACCTAAAAAAGTTACATTTTTCCATCTTGAATTTAAAATCATACTCTTTATAGATTCAAAACTATAATCTGTTCCACTTTCATAATCCCAAGTATTTTTTGAAAAACAGCCTTTACATCTATGTGAACAACCTGCAAAATAAATAGTTAATGTGAAACCAGTCATACTATTTACTGGATCATTTTCAACAATTGATACTATCTTCATAATTATTTCACGTGAATTGCTCTATTTTTTATCTCTTTCATTCTACCTTCAAGAGCGTGAGTTATATTATAATTTGAAATATATCCACAACAACGTCTTTGAATTTTCATTTTCATTCCGTCCTCATTTCCACATTGTGGACATTTGTAACTTGCTGTTTTTTCATTATATGTAATTTCTCCAGTATAACCACATTCATAGCATACATCTGAGATAGTATTAACTGCAAAATACTCTATTCCTGCATCGTGAGCATATTGTATAAGCTCAATTATTGCATCACTATTATATGTTTTTCCTCCATTTTCAACATACATTATATTTCCACCATTACAATATTTAATAAACGGTGCTTCCACGTCTATTTTATCAAAACAGTCTATTGGTAACTCTGATGAGAAATGGAAAGAGTTTGTATAATACTCTCTTTTTCTTAGCCATTCTGGCATTATATCTCCATAGTTTTCTACATCTTTATTAAAGAATGTAGCTATCGAGCTTTCAGCAGGTGTTCCATATACTGATACAGGAAGTCCTGTTTCCTCTTTTATCTCATCAGCTTGTTGTCTAATAGCTTTCATTATAGTCATTCCCATTTGATGTCCTGCTGGAGTAGAAATATTTTCTTTATCATCTGATAAAATTCTAACAGCATCATCAAGTCCTAAAAATCCATACGATACAGATGCTCTATCTGTCTTTAATAACGGTTCGATTGTATCTTCTGGATTAAGTCTAGCTATTCCTCCATATTGGAAAAGAATTGGAGCTTTTTTTGCTTGAAGATGTTTTACATTTTCAAATCTTGTTTCAATAGCTTTTTTCATTAGACGTTTTCTTTTATTTAAAATCTCTAAAAATCTTTCAAGTCTATTTCCAGAAATTTTATCGTGTTGTTCTTGTTTTAAGACATCTAATGCTATTTGAGGTACATTTAGAGTAGCCACTCCATAGTTAAATCTTCCATAATGTTGATATTTACCATTTTCTTGATATTCGTGATTTACTCTACTTCTACAACCCATTCTTGCATAATATTTACCAGCATCATAATCCTCTTTAGAATAGAATAAAATATCTGGATAATATGTATTAGCTATACATTTCGAAACCTCTTTAGTTATATAGAAATATTTATCTCCCTCTCTCAAGTTATATCCGTCTACTGCCATATATGAAAGTTTTGGGAAAATTGCAGGTATATGTTTCTCTCCAAGTCCTGTTTGTCTTACTTTCAAGTAAGATAAGATAATCTCTTCTGACTCCCAAGAAGTAGGGATATTAAATGTTATAGTACTAAATGGAGTTTGAGAAGCTGATCCTAAAATTGAGTTTGTTTGATACTCAAATAGTTGACAAGCATCATATATATCTTTAGCTGTTCTCTCTTTTGCTATAGCAAACTCTACTGATTTTTCATCTGCTAATTTTTTATTATCAGAATCGATTTTTCCATATACTTTTTCAATCTCTTCAGCTGGAATTTTTGATAATCCATCTACTGTTGATAATCTATCATTATACGCTTTTACAAAGTTCTTTTTAAAGTTTTTCTTTGCGTATTCAGCAAAAACTTCATTGAAATTTGGAAGAGAAACACCACCATATTGGCTTGCACTAATACTTGCCATTATTTGCATAGCTATGTTCATTGCTGTACCAACAGAATTTGGCTGACATACATCTGCATTAGTTATTCTAGTTCCGTTTCTAAGCATATCTTCAATGTTAAATAGACAACAGTTTGTTAATTTTGTATCTACATCTGAATCGTGCCAGTGTATAGTTTTCTTTCTATGTGCTGACCAAAGTTCTTTATCAATATTTCTCTCAAGTATATATCTAAAATACTCTCCAGCTATTAAATCTCTTTGTACAGATGGTAACATAGAGTTTTTATTACTATTTTCTCTATCTCCTATATCAACTATATCAGTCATATGTCTAAATACACTATTTGCATCTTGAAATCTTTGTTCTGCTCTTTGAGTTCTATATGTTTGGAAAGCTTTTGCCTGTTCAAAAAGCCCATATCCACATAAAGCATAAAACACAATATCTTGTATTGATTCAACTGATATTCTTGTGCTTCCATTAATTTTTTTCATTATGTCTTGCATCATCTCTTCAATTGAGACTTTTCCTAGATATTCCACCTCTTTATCTATCTTTTCAAGTACTCTTTCAATTTTATTTTTATCGAATTCAACTATAGATCCATTTCTTTTTATAACTTCTATCTTATGCATCTAGCTGCCCCCTTCTTTTTTATTACCAACATTATTATACAATATATTGTGATTAATTCAAATATCTTTCATATATGTTGTTATTTTAAAATATGTATAATATTTATTTGACTTTTTACTTGACTTGCTCAACTGTTGATAAAGCTTGACTTTAATGATTTATCAAAATTTTAACTAACTTTAATTTATTTTTTATATTATTACTATATCTTGTGTTAGAAGAGTGTTAAAATCTTTATTTTCGTCTAGGAAAAAATTTTTTGAAAAAATT
>JAUNAY010000175.1 GCA_030527385.1 Fusobacterium sp.
GAAAGATAAGTTGCTGAAAGTGTTGGATAAGTAATTTAATAGAATAATAAATATATTAAAAATTGTGCATAGTCGTAAAAATCGGCTATGCTATTTAATTATATAGAAAAGGTGATGTCGCACGAACGTTTTTAAATGTTCTGTGGCAGCACCTTTTTTATTATATAAAATGAATATTTGTAAAATAAATATTCATTTTGTATAATAAAATTATGAATAAAAAATAATGAAAGAGGTAAAAATAATGCAAGGTTATAATGATTTAACTTTTTTTACAAATGAAGAAGGAAAAACTCTTTATGATAGATTTAATAAAATACTTAATAATAATGTTAAATTTTTTGATATTTTAGTTGGATATTTTAGAAGTAGTGGATTTTATAAAATGTATGAAGCTATGGAAAATGTTGAAAAAACAAGAATACTTGTTGGACTAAACTTAGACAAAAAATCAGTTGAAATGATAAATGTTGCTAACGAGGATATTCAAGAAACTTTTGTTTCTAATAAAAATGCAAAAGAGTGCTATTCAAAGGAAGTAAAAGAAGAAATAGAAAAATCAGAGGATACAAATGACGCAGAAATAGGAATAAAAAAATTTATAGAATTTATTAAGGCTGGAAAATTAGAAATAAAAGTTTATCCACATCAACCAATACATGCAAAAGTATATATAATGAGGAAAGACTTGGAAAAATCTGATGATTTTGGAAAGGTAATAACTGGATCAAGTAATTTTTCTGAAACAGGACTTATAGGACAACTTGAATTTAATGTAGAACTTAAAGATTCTAGAGATGTTAGATTTGCATTAGAAAAATTTGAAGAATTATGGAAAGAATCAATAGATGTTACAAAAGAATATGTAGAGGGTGCTGAAAAAAGCTGGATAAGAGAGGATATAACACCATATGAACTATTTTTAAAATGTCTATATGAATATTTTAAAGAAGAAATAAATCAGGATAAATTAGATGGAAAGGCATTAGGATTGCCATCAGGATTTATGGAATTACAATATCAGTTACACGCTGTAACTAGAGCTGAAAAAATATTAAATACATACGGAGGGGTATTTATTTCGGATGTTGTTGGTTTAGGAAAAACTTACATCGGGGTAATGTTGGCTAAAAGGTTAAGAGGAAAAAAATTAATAATTTGTCCACCTGTATTAAAATCAAATTGGGAAAAAGTTTTATGGGATTTTGACGTTTCTGCAAAAGTTGAATCAGTAGGAAAATTAGATTATATATTAAAATTAGATTCGGATTCTTATGATTATGTATTTGTTGATGAGTCTCATAGATTTAGAAATGATGATAGTGAAATGTATAATAAATTACATGAAATATGTAATGGTAAGAAAGTGATACTAATATCTGCCACGCCTCAAAATAATTATATTAATGATATAGCTAATCAAATATATTTATTTCAAAATAGAAAAAACTCTAATATAATACCAAATCAAAAGGATTTGGAAGGATTTTTTAAAAAGCTTAAAAAAAGATTGGAAAAGTATGATAAAGGTACTAAAGAATATTTACAAGAATCTAGAGATGTATCGAGAGAAATTAGGGAGAAAGTATTAAACCACATAATGGTTAGAAGGACTAGAAAAGAAATAAAAAAATATTATCAGAAAGATTTAGAATCTCAAGGGTTAGATTTTCCAAATCTTAAAACACCAGAAAAAATGGTTTATGAATTTGATCCTTCAATAAATAGTGTATTTAATGAAACATTAAATATTATAAAAATATTATCATATTCAAGATATAAAGCTCTTGTATATTTAAAAAAGGTTCCTTCAAAATATAAGCATCTTTTAACTGGACAGGAAAATATGGGTGGATTCATGAAAAGTAGATTATTAAAAAGGTTAGAAAGTAGTTTTTATGCATTTAGAAAAACACTAGATAGATTTATCTACTCATATGAAGAGTTTATAAAAATGTATGAAAAAGGGACTGTATATATAAGTAAAAAATATAATGTATACGACTTTATGGATAATGAAGACTATGAAAAACTAGATTTTATTGTTGAAAAAGAGGATGCTTTTAAATTTAAATCAGATGAGTTTAAAGATGATTTTAGAAAAGATTTAGAATTTGATTTAAATAATTTAAATAGAATAAAAAGACTGTGGGAAAAAATCGACACAGACCCTAAAATAGAAAAATTTATAGATAATTTAAAAAATAATTCTATATTTAAAAAATCTAAAATACTAATATTTACAGAGTCTAAAGAAACAGCTGAATATTTAAGAAAAAAATTAGAAGAAGCTCTTAAAGAAAATATACTTTTATTCACAGGAGATTCAAGTAATAAATTAAGAGATACTATACAAGAAAACTTTAATCCAGATACACCTAAGTGTGATCAAAAGAATGACTATAGGATATTAATAACAACGGATGTTCTTTCAGAAGGTATAAGTCTACATAGAGCTAATATAATAGTAAATTATGATTTACCATGGAATCCAACTAGAATAATGCAGCGAGTTGGGAGAATAAATCGTGTTGGTACAGCATTTTCTGATATATATGTATATAACTTTTTCCCTAGTGACCAAGTTGCTGAGCATATGACATTAGAAGAAAATATAACATCTAAAATACAAGCATTTCATGATACACTTGGAGAGGACTATAAATATTTAAGTGAAAACGAAGAAATAGGAAACTATGGAATTTTTGGAGAACGATTATATAAAAAATTAAATAGCAAAGATGTATTAGAGGAGGAAGATTTTGAAGAAGATTCAAGTTTAAAATATTTAAAAATAATAAGAGATTTAAGAGATGAGAATGAGGAATTGTTTATAAAAATAAAAAATTATCCTAAAAAAATTAGAAGTGCTAAAAAATTGGACAAAGAGGGAACACTTACTTTCTTTAGGAATGGATATATGAAAAGATTTATAATATCTAATGAAAACAAATCCAA
>JAUNAY010000176.1 GCA_030527385.1 Fusobacterium sp.
ATTCAGCCCATTTGTCAGCTTTAAAACCTAAAAGAACACCATTTTCAGTAACTACGGGTGTGTGAAATTATTTCTGTAAATTAGTTACTTTCTATGATAAAATTTATTTAATTTAAATTTTTTTAATATTACTAGTTAATTTAATATACTAGATATTTTTTTCTATGTCAAGGGCACTCTCTTAAGAGAGTGTTCTTTTCATATGAATTCAAGTTTTAAGATAAACGCTCTTCAAACATTATTTGAAGCTCTCCATAAATTTTTCCCCAATTTCTTAATGCTGATGTCCATTTTTTAGTCGCTTCAAAAGTTGCTAAATACAAAGCCTTTAGTAGTGCTGTATCGCTTGGGAAAACACTTCTTTGGCTATTTAAACGACGATATACACTATTTAAACTTTCTATAGCATTAGTTGTATAAATTACTTTTCTTACCTCCATTGAAAATTTGAAAATTGGACTTATTGCATCCCAGTTTTTGCTCCAACTTTTCATTGAATTTGGATATACTTTTTCCCATTTTTCCGTAACTTCTTCTAAGTTTTTAAGTGCTATTTGTTCTGATGGCGCTTGATAAATACTTTTCAAATCTTCTGCAAATTCCTTTTTATCTTTGTAATTAACATATTTTAAAGTATTACGTACTTGATGCACTATACAACGTTGGTATTCAGTCTTTGGGAAAGCTACAGAAATAGCTTCTTTCATTCCAGATAATCCATCTGCACAAAGAATTAAAATATCTTTAATTCCTCTATTTTTCAAGTTGTTAAATACTCCTAGCCAATATTTACTACTTTCATTTTCTCCTATTTCAATAGTTAAAACATCTTTTTTCCCTTCTTCATTAATGCCAAGAATTATATATGCAGCTTTTTTCTTAATAATTCCATTATCTCTCACTGAAAAATGAATCGCATCAACAAATACAATTGGATAAATGCTAGAAAGCGGTCTTTGTTGCCATTCTTCAATTTTAGGAAGTAATTTATCAGTAATATTAGAGACTAGCCCTTCACTTACTTCAAAGCCATAAATATCTTCAACTTGCTCAGAAATTTGGCGCGTAGTCATTCCTTTAGCATACATAGAAATTATTTTATCTTCTATATCAGAAATATCTTTTTGACGTTTTTTCACAATTTGTGGTTCAAAAGTTCCTTCTCTGTCTTGAGGAACTTCGATTTCAGTATTACCATATTTACTAAGAATAGTTTTTCTTTTTCTACCATTACGAGCATTAGTAGATTCAGAACGTTCATATTGCTCATAACCAAGATGTTGAGTCATTTCAGCTTCAAGCATTTCTTGAATAGATCCACCAAGTAAATCTTTTAAAGCATCTTGTATATCTTCAGCAGTTTTAATATCATACTCGTTAATTAAAGCATTGATGATATTTCTTTTTCCTTCAGTAAGATTACTTCCATTTCTTCTTTTTCTTTCCATAAAAATAGCCTCCTATGAATTTAATTTTATCATAGAAAGCTATTTAAAGCATTTATTATTTTAATTTACAGACTTTTCTTCACACCCTCTAGTTATCACTTAGCATTTGATGGAATGTTAGCTGAATACATCAAAAATTATCTTTAATTTTACAATTTAAAAACTAAAATAGGAAGTGAAACTCACTTCCTATTTTTTTATCTTAAAAAACTTAATTTATGCTATTTTGTACAAGTGTTAGAAACGTACGAGCACAGTCCCATTAGCTTGGTGCATAGGTGTCATTGTAATTTCTGGTATCTGTACATTATCTGGCAAATTACAAATATAAACAACAGTTTCAGCAATATCATCAGGAGTTAAAGCTTCAATTCCCTTATATACATTATCAGCTTTTTCTTTATCTCCTTTAAATCTAATCACACTAAAATTAGTTTCAACCAATCCAGGTTTAATATTTGTAACTTTTACTTTAGTATCAACCAAATCTATTCTTAAACCATCACTTATAGTTTTTACGGCAGATTTTGAAGCACAATAAACTGTTCCACCTGCATAAGCATAATCTCCAGCCACAGAACCAATATTTACAACTAAAGCAGGAACATCTCTTTTTACCATAGTTGGTACAATTTTTCTAATCATATACAACATACCCTTAACATTTATATCTATCATATCATCAATATCTTCAACAGAGTTATTATATACTTTATCCAGTCCAAGAGCAAGTCCAGCATTATTAATTAAAATATCTATCTCTTTCCATTCAGTAGATAAGCTATCTATTTTCTTTTCTACTTCCTGTGAATTTCTAGCATCTAACTGTAAAGAATAAACTTTTACTCCATATTTTGTTTCAAGATCTTTTTTTACATCTTCTAAAACATTTCCTCTTCTCCCTGTAATGATAAGATTAACTCCCATTTGAGCCAATTTTTCAGCACAAGACTTACCAATTCCACTTGTTGCTCCAGTAATTAAAGCTAGTTTTCCTCTTAAACGATTTTGATTGAACATATTTTCACCCCTTATTTTTAATTTCCATAAATATATGCTTGCTTTATCTTTTCAGCTGTATCATACATATTGCTTGTTTTATCTATTTTAACAATAAAATCAGCAGATATTTTATAAAGGATTTCTCTTTTGCTATGTAAATCCTTTATTTTTTCATACATATTCTCAACATTTAAAAGTGGTCTGCTTTTGCTATTTTTAACTCTTTCATAGATGCAATCTATTGTACAATCTAAATATACAATATATGAAGTTTCTCTAAGAGTTTTTATATTTTCATTATCAATAATTACTCCACCACCAGTAGCTATAACTATATTATTATCAAGAGATTCTTCATAGACTATCTCTCTTTCTAATTTTCTAAAGTATGATTCTCCTTTTTCAGCAAAAATTTCTGGAATGCTCTTTTTCTCTCTAGCTGAAATCAACTTATCTATATCAATAAATTTCATATCTAAATATTTTGCAAGCACTCTCCCAA
>JAUNAY010000177.1 GCA_030527385.1 Fusobacterium sp.
ATTTAATTTTTTTACAATTTAAAAATAATATAGATGAAAGCTTAAAAATGCTAGAGGAGTTAAAAAATAGTTTTCTTTATAAAAAAGAACAGCAATATTTAAAAAATACAGTTGTTTTAAGTGAAAGAGAGTATCTTGCTAATGATCTAGGAGTAGAGGGAGTAATCTCTGTAAAAAATTTGGCAAATTTTGATATAGAAAAATTGAAAGAGCTATATGAAAATTTTGATTTTGAAGTAGGTAAAATTGAAGATTTTTTAAAAATGAATTCAACTTTTTTTGGTTATAAATTGGACTTATATAATAATGTTGATCCGTGGATTACATCTATAAATGGAGTTGGAATTTTAACTATAAGTGAAAAAAATTATGATAAAATTATGTGTAACTATCATAAGGTAAAAAGATTGTATCCAGATATTACTATTGTTATGTTAAAAGGAAAAGAAAATACAGATTCGTTAAATCTTTTAAAAATGATAGGTGCAGATGCACATATAACTTTAGGAGTTACAAGTGTAAAAAGAACACCTTATAATAAGAGACTAGATGCTTTAGTTTATAATAGAAGTCCATACTCTGAGAAGAATATAAGAAATTTTATAAAAGAGATTTTGATTTTAAATAACAAACAAAGTGAAAATAATCTTTATAATTTTAGAGATTTTATGGGAATAACTCCTAAAAATTTTGAAGCAGATCTTTTTTATGATGAAGAGGAGGAGATCAGTAAAAAAGAGGAAAAGTTTTTTAAATTAAAAGTCACTCATTTAGGAAAAAATGAAAAATATAAAAGAGAGATAAAAAAAGATAGCATAACTTTGTATAAGTATGAAGAAAACTCAAAGGTAAAACTATTTCATTTTGAAAAAGCAGAGGAGCTTTAAATATAGAGCAAAAGCATTAATAAAGTATATTATGATGAAAAAGTGAACTAATTAAGTATTTAAAATACTTGACTAAACTATTAATAATATGTATAATCATTATTGAGATAAAAATAAAATTTTTGAGGTTTGCAGTTTGCAATTAAAAGGGAAGTTGAGTGAAAAGCTTACACGGTCCCGCCACTGTAAAGATGACAAAAGCAAGAATACCACTGAATTATTTTTGGGAAGGCTTGTTAGTAGGAAGAATCTGAGTCAGGAGACCTGCCTTAAAAACTTTACGACTATCCTGCGGGGACGGGAAGTGTTTGTAACTTCTCTCCAGTAACTTTTATGGAGGAGAAAAAAAGAAAATGCAAAATAAAAAGATAAAATTTGAACGACTATATATTAAAATATCAAGTTTTTTATAATTGTGGTATTTTTTTATTTATAAGTCGTTCTTTTTTTATAAAAATTTGTGAGGGGCAAGAGTATGAAACATAAAAATATTATGATAGTAGGAACATCATCAGGAGCTGGAAAAAGCATAACAGTTACAGGACTTTGTAGAGTTTTTTATAAAGATGGGTACAGAGTATCTCCATTTAAGTCTCAAAATATGGCATTGAATTCATACATAAGTAAAACGGGTGGAGAGATGGGAAGAGCCCAAGTAGTACAAGCTATGGCATCTGGAATAGAGCCAGAAGCATATATGAATCCCATTCTTTTAAAACCGACAACTGCAAGAAAGATTCAAGTTATTGTAAATGGGAAATCTATTGGAAATATGAGTGGAAAAGAGTATGGAACTTTTAAAACTTCATTAAAAAAAGATATTATGAGATCTTATGACTATATTAGAGAGAATTATGATATTTCAGTAATAGAGGGAGCTGGTAGCCCAGTAGAGATAAATATTAAAGAGGAAGATATAGCTAATATGGGAATGGCAGAAATGGCTGATGCTCCAGTAATATTGGTTGCAGACATAGATAGAGGAGGTGTATTTGCTTCTGTTTATGGGACTATTATGCTTATGACACCAGAGGAAAGAGCTAGGGTAAAAGGTGTGATTATAAATAAGTTTAGAGGAGATGTTGGGATTTTAAGACCAGGGCTTAAAAAACTTGAGGAGTTGACAGGTGTACCAGTTATTGGAGTTATGCCGTATAGTGACATTGACATTGAAGATGAAGACAGCCTTACAGATAGATTTAAAAATTCAAAAGAGAATAAAGGAATAAAAATATCAGTAATAAAGTTAAAACATATATCAAACTTTACAGATATTGATCCTTTAAGTATTCAAGAAGATGTAAGTATTAACTATGTAACCTCTCCAAGTGAGATAGGTGATGAAGATATGATAATTATTCCAGGATCTAAGAACACAATAGATGATTTAAAAGATATAAAAGACAGAGGAATTGCCACAGAAATTATTAAGGCATCAAGAAATGGTAAGATAATAGTTGGGATTTGTGGAGGATTTCAAATTTTAGGAGAGAGAGTAAAAGATCCTTATGGAATAGAAAGTGACATTAAAGAGATTCCAGGACTTGGTATTTTAGATACAGAAACAGTAATGGAAAAGGAAAAGAATACTGTTCAATATAGTGGAAAATTTATAAATACTAAGGGAGTGCTAGAGGGGCTTGATGGAGTAGAAATCAAAGGTTATGAGATACATCAAGGTGTGACTTCGGGAACTGAAAGTTCTGTAACAGATGACAACCATATAGTAGCAGTAGTTAAAGATAATATTTTTGGAACATATCTTCACGGAATATTTGATAATGAAAAGGTTACAAGAGCAATTCTAAATAAAATTAGAGAGAAAAAAGGAATGGAACAATTAGGAGAGGGAATCACTTTTGATGAGTATAGAGAAAGAGAGTTTGATAAACTTGAAAAAATTGTTAGAGAAAATATAGATATTAAAAAGATATATGAGATACTAGGTGATTAGAGATGAGTTTTTTAGCAAAATATGGAATAGCATATATACTAGACTTGATATTTGGAGATCCCCATTGGTTTCCTCACCCTGTAAGATTTATAGGGAAATTAATTTCAACAT
>JAUNAY010000178.1 GCA_030527385.1 Fusobacterium sp.
CTCTATCTGTTCCTCCTCTTGAATAGCATTTTTCATCAACATAGAAACTCTTTCTTCTTCATCTAGTAACTTTGAAACTTTTTCTAAGAGATATGATTTTTTATTTTCAAGCTCTCTCTTTTCATACTGAAAAAATTTTTTAATTACCTCTGCTCCTGAATTATTTTTTAATTTTTCTCTTAATTCAAGTTGAGCTTCAATAAACTCTTTTGTTAAATTATTTTTTTCTATTATATTTTCTATATGTTCTTTTATTCCAGCTAATTCTTTTTCTTCAAGCTTTTGAACTGCCTCTTCAGTAAGTCCACCATAAAGTTTTTCATATTTAGTTATTACATCATTTTCTAATATTTCTGCTCCTGACAAATCTCCTTTTTCTCTTAACTCTTTAATTTTATTGTCAGTCATTTTTAATACTTGCAATATCACTTCTATACAAAATTTTAATAAATGATTATTTATTGTTTTTTCCATTGTTTTTGCTCTCTCCATAATATTGATAATAACGGCATTCTATTCCACCATTATATAGTTTTCTATTTTTAGTAGCTTTTTTACCAAAAGCTTTTTCAAAATCTTCATAAGATGTAATTATATAGTAAGACCATTTAGGTAATCTCATTCTACAAATATCTCCTAAAAGTCCATATAATCTTTCTACAGCCTCTTTATCTAGCAATCTATCCCCATAAGGAGGGTTAGTTATTAAACACCCTTGTCTCTCTTCCATTTCAAGATCTAAGAAGTTCTTACATTCTAATGTAATTTCATCTTCTACTCCAGCTTTTTTTATGTTCTCTTTAGCTATCTCTATTGTATCAGCATCTATATCAGAACCAAAAATCTTTACTTCTTTTTCATAATCTTCTTCTGAAAAAGCTTCGTCTCTAACTTCTATCCAATCATTTTCTGGAATAAAACTCCAACCTTCAGAAACAAAGTTTCTATTTGCTCCTGGAGCAATATTTCTTGCTATCATAGCTGCTTCTATAAGAATAGTCCCTGTTCCACACATAGGATCTACTAAAGGTCTATCTCCACCTTTCCATCTTGAAAGTTTTACAAGAGCAGCAGCCATAGTTTCCTTTATAGGAGCTTCATTTTTTATTGCTCTATATCCTCTTTTATGAAGCCCCTCTCCACTTGTGTCAATCATAACAATAAATATATCATTATGAGCTTGTATTTTTATTGCATACTTAGCTCCATCTTCATAAAAATACTCTTTTTTATATTTTTCTTTTAACTTTTCAACTATTGCTTTTTTTGTTATTCTTTGAATATCTGACTTTGAAAAAAGTTTTGATTTTACAGAACTTACCCAACTTACTGGGAACTCTCCATTTTCTGGAATATAGTTTTGCCAATCAATTTTTTTTATATTTTTAAACAATTCATCAAATGTTAAAGCTTTAAACTCTCCCATTTTAAGAAAAACTCTATCAGCACATCTAAGATGTATATTAGCCTTAGGTATATCTCTTACAGTTCCTTCAAATTCAACTCTTCCATTAAATGTTTTTACATTTTGGAATCCTAATTCTACACATTCATCTCTTACAATGCTCTCAAGCCCCATTGTACTTGAAGCTATTAATGTTACTTTTTCCATCTATTCTCCTCTTTAATTTATTAATTATTCTATTTTTCTTGCGATTTTTTTAATTTTGCTAGATATATAAGCTTAATAATTCCAAAAGCTGGAACACCAAAAAACATACCCACAGGTCCCATCAAACTTCCACCTATAAGTACAGCAACAACTACCCAAAATGTACTCATTCCAACAGTTTCACTTACTATTTTTGGACCTATAATCCAACCATCAACAGCTTGAGCTATCATCATTGCTAAAAATAGGTAAAAAACTTTCATCGGCTCTGCTAATACAACTAAAAATACTGCAACAGCTCCAGCAATAAAAGATCCTACATATGGAATCATATTACCTATACCTACCATTATACCACTCAATAGAGCATAAGGTACACTAAACAACATCAAAATAACAAAAGTTACAGCTCCTACTATTCCTGATGTTATCATTCTTCCCCACACATAATTTAATAAAACTTGTCTTGAATCATTTAGAAAATTATTATACTCTAACCCTTTTTTCTCTCCAAAAACTATTTTTAAGATATTTTTTACAAAATTAATAAAATAATCTTTATCAACTAAGATAAAAAATGCTAAGAAAAATCCTATAAAGAATTTTCCTAAAGCAACTAACCACCACATTATATTCATCACAAAAGTAAAGCTAAATTGTTGAATCTTTCCTATATTTTTCTTAAACAACCCCACTATACTTTTTTCAAATTGTTCCTCTCCAATAACCAAAATATTCTTTTCTTTTAAATATACTATACTATTTTTAATAATCTCTCCAACTTTTTCTTGCATTGTTGGAAATTTAGCATATAGTTCTTTAAAACTTTTTCCAAGTTCTGGCATTACTATTCCGATAAACCCTGCTACCAATATTGCTACAAAAAGAAAGGTTAAAATTACAGCTTTTAATCTACTCAGCCCACTCTTTTGCTCTATTTTTGTTGCTACTGGATCTAAAAATATTGTTATAAATAAAGCATAGATCACAGGCACTAAATATCCTACATATGTAGAATAAATCTCTCTTAATGAATCGTATCTTTGAAAAAAACTTTGAATTAAGATTAAAATAACTCCTATACCTATTATTTTAAAATAGTTAAATTTTTTCTCCATTATAAATTTGCTCCTATCTAACTATAAAGTCTATATCGTCCTTTTTATCATTTTTATTACTTTCTCCAACTATTTTTATCAATAGTCTATCTGGAACTCCTATTATAACTTCTCCGGGATCTTTTATCCACCCTTGCTTTACATTTAATTTTAAAGGTGAGTTTGAAGTAGTAACTCTTACCATATTATCTTTAAATTTTACATTTACTCCAC
>JAUNAY010000179.1 GCA_030527385.1 Fusobacterium sp.
TTTTCCAAAAATATGTAACTGGTGCTTTTTGTAAATATATAAAATAATAAACTAATGGCAATCTTATTACCCAGTTAGTAAATAAAACTATTTTAAACGGTGTCTTACTGTCTCCAGTACCCTTTAAAGCCCCTCCTAATACCATAGATATAGCTATTGGTATCTGTTCAATTGAAGCTATCATTAAACACGCAGATCCTATTGTTATTACCTCTTTTTCACTTTCCTTAATAA
Source organism: Fusobacterium sp. (assembly GCA_030527385.1). Taxonomy (GTDB): domain Bacteria; phylum Fusobacteriota; class Fusobacteriia; order Fusobacteriales; family Fusobacteriaceae; genus Fusobacterium_A. The sequence continues at coordinate 235 of JAUNAY010000179.1, forward strand.
ATGCTGTAATTAATGGCTCTGGGAATATTAAAAATATAATAGCAAATATTCCCATTATTCCAGCAGATAGAATCATCGAATATGTAATATATTCTTTTGCTTTCTTATAATTTTTTTGCCCCACACTGTATCCTACCAAAGAAGTACACGCAATAGCAAATCCCCACCCAGGCATAAAAGATATTGATTCTATATTTATAGTTATTTGATTTGCTGCAAATGCTAAACTTCCTAGTGCCATTATTAACGTTACATTTATAAGTCTATTTATACTAAAAGCTCCCTCTTGTAATGCTGAAGGAATAGCAAGTTTTATAAGCTCTTTAAAATAATCTTTTTTAAATTCAGCAAATAAATTTAGTTTAAATGGTATTTTCTTTAATTGAGTCATAGTAAATACAAATCCAGCAAAGTTTCCAACAGCAGTAGCTATTGCTCCTCCAGCTACTCCCATCTCTGGAGCCCCAAACTTACCAAATATTAAAATATAATCTAATGATACATTTACAACATTTACTATAAAGGCTGTATAAAGAGGAGATTTTGTATTTCTACACCCTCTAAAAATTCCATTAAATACACTTGTTAAAACATTAAATACAATAGCTATTGAACAAATTCTCATATATCTAGTAGCTAAAGGAAGCACAAACTCCTGCTCAGCTTTTGCTATTGTTAAAATTTGTTTTGGAAAGCTAAAAAATATAAGCCCTAAAACCATAGCAATAATTACACCTAATTTTAAAGCAATATCTGAAGTAAGCCTTGCTTTTTCAAAATCTTTACTTCCTATTGATCTTGATACTATGGAAGTAACAGATATTGAAAGTCCCATAGGAACTAACATATTTGTAAAAGTATACATAATTTCTGAACTCAATCCAACTGCTGATACCCCAATTTGTCCTGTATGATTTCCTATCATAAGAGTATCTAGCACCCAAATCATCATATATAAAACCATCTCTCCTACTGCAGGAAGAGCAAGTCTCAAAATTTCACTTATTATACTTAACATAGTGTCTCCTCAACCATAAATTTTCTACATCTATTATAAACTTCATTGTTAACTATTGCCACTACTCTAACTCCATCTGCTTCATAATCCTCACTTTGAATAATAGCATTTCTATGCAGATAAGCTCCCATAGAAGTATCTGTATACGGAATTAAATAACTACATTTTCTAGTTGTTTGAGGAAGCAATGAAACAGTCATTTCCAAAAACTTATCTATATTATAATTTTGTTTGGCACTTATCTCTACCATTTGATAATTACTAAATTTCTCTTTTACCTCTGCTATTTGCTCTGGTGTTGCCATCTCACACTTATTTAATGCTAAAAAAGTTGGTTTATCTAAAGCATTTAACTCTTCTAAAACTTTTTCAACTGCTTTTATCTGTTCAACAACAGTTCCACTTGAAATATCTACTACGTGAATTATCAAATCTGAAAAACTTACCTCTTCAAGTGTTGATTTAAAAGCTTCTACTAAATCGTGTGGTAATTTTCTTACAAACCCTACTGTATCAGTAAGAGATGCTACTCTTTTATCTGGAAGAGTAATTGCTCTAGTTGTAATATCCAAAGTCGCAAACAACATATTTTCTGCAAATACATCTTCTTTTTTTGATGTGTTATCAGCTGTATACATACTTACAAGTAAATTTCTCAAAGTTGATTTTCCAACATTCGTATACCCTACCAAAGATATTTTAGGAATACCTGACTCATCTCTTTTCTCCCTTTGAGTTACTCTTGTTTTTCTAATTTTTTCTAACTCTTGTTTTAAATCATAGATAGTTTCTCTTATTCTTCTTTTATCTATCTCTAATTTTTTTTCTCCAGGTCCTTTTGTTCCTACTCCTCCACCTGTTCTTGACATAGTAGTTCCAAATCCTAAAAGTCTGCTACTTCTATATTTTAATTGTGCTAATTCAACTTGAATTTTTGCCTCTCTCGTTCTTGCTCTTGTAGCAAATATCTCAAGTATCAAAACTGTTCTATCAATTACTTTACAACCCGTTACTTCCTCTAAGTTTTTTACTTGCAATCCACTTAGTTCTTCATCAAAAATAATTAAATTTGCTTTTTTTATCTGTTTAAATCTAGCTAATTCAATTACTTTTCCCGTACCTATAAAATAACACGGATCTATCTTTGTTTTTCTTTGAAAAAACTTTCCAACTACCTTTACATTACAAGCTCTAGCCAATTCTGCAAGTTCATCAAGACTTTCATCATTATCAATTCCAACCAATATTGCATATTCATCATCATTTTCAACTATATTTCTCTTTTTTAATATTGATTCTATCTCTTCTACTCTATAAAGAAAATCATAATCAACAAATTCTGGAATGCTCATAACTTCAGTAACTTCGTGAGATAATTCATCACTGTCTACATTACAAAATCCCATTACAACACCTGTAATTTTTTCCTCAACTACTCCAATAGCAGCTATACAATCTAATTTTAATTTTGTAAGTGCTGATATATCAATACTTGAAAGATTAGGATTTCCATTTGGGTGAGTGTGTATAACTCTTATTCCACTAAGTCTTTTTTCTTGTACATTAAGCAATGGAAGTTGAACACTGCTACTATCTCCAATAGATATCTCAACTATATTTCCTCTTCTATCTATTGCCACATTAATCTCTCTATTTATTCTGCTA
>JAUNAY010000180.1 GCA_030527385.1 Fusobacterium sp.
GGGGCAGAAAATAAAAGCTGGACAGGAAATCGGATATGTTTCAACAGTTGGAGTAAATACAACTATTACTTCAAGTTATTCTGGAGTGATAGAAGAAATATATATTGAAAATGGCAATCCAGTAGATTATGGAAGACCACTATTAAAAATTAGAATTTAATGATCTAAAATATTTGGATTACCAGGAGGAAAGGATATGTTTAAAAAGATACTTATCGCCAATAGAGGTGAGATAGCTGTAAGAATAATAAGAGCAGCTAAAGAGTTAGGAATAAAAACAGTGGCTGTATATTCTGAAGCAGATAAAGATAGTTTACACGTAAGATTAGCAGATGAGGCAGTATGTATAGGAGGAATTTCAAGTACAGAATCTTACTTAAAGATACCTAATATTATAGCAGCAGCTGAGATAACAGGAGCAGACGCTATACACCCAGGATATGGATTTTTATCTGAAAATGCAAGATTTGGAAAGATATGTGAGATGCATAATATTGCCTTTATAGGACCAAGACCAGAATGTATTATAAAAATGGGAGATAAGGCAACAGCTAGAGCAACTGCAATAGCTAATAATGTTCCAGTAACAAATGGAACTGGAATAATTAAAAGTATTGAAGAGGCTAAAAAAGAGGTAAATGAGAGAATAAAATATCCAGTAATGATTAAAGCCACTGCTGGTGGTGGAGGAAAAGGAATGAGAATTGCTAGAAATGATGAGGAACTTGCTGCTAATATAGTAGCTGCTCAAAATGAAGCAGAATCAGCCTTTGGAAATCCAGATGTCTATATAGAAAAATTTGTAGAAGATCCAAGACATATAGAGATACAAATTATGGGAGATAAACACGGAAATGTTATCTATTTAGGAGAAAGAGATTGTTCTATTCAAAGAAGACATCAAAAATTAATAGAGGAAGCTCCATCATTCTCACTTCCATACAATATTAGAAAAGCTATGGGAGAGGCAGCTGTAACATTAGCAAAAGCTATAAATTATGATTCAGCTGGAACATTAGAGTTTTTAGTAGATAAAAATAACGATTTCTTCTTTATGGAAATGAATACAAGAGTTCAAGTTGAGCATACTGTAACAGAGATGGTAACAGGACTTGATATTATAAAACTTCAAATAAATATAGCAGCAGGAGATAAACTAAATATATCTCAAGATGACGTGGCACTTTTTGGACACGCTATTGAGTGTAGAATAAATGCTGAAGATCCAGAAAATGATTTTTTACCATCTCCAGGAGTATTACAAACATATATAGTTCCTGGTGGAAATGGTATAAGAGTGGATTCTCACTCATATCAAGGATATGAAATAAGCCCATATTATGATTCTATGATAGGAAAATTAATAGCTTTTGGAATTAATAGAGAGGAAGCTATTGCTAAGATGAAAAGAGCTCTTGATGAATATATAATTGAGGGAATAGAAACAACAATTCCTTTCCATAAGCAAGTATTTGAAAATGAACTATACTTAGCTGGAAAAACTTCAACAAATTTTATTGAAGAAAATTTTTCTAAAAAAAATAATTAATAAATAGTAGTTTTTTTTATGAAAATTAGATATAATAGTGTTACATAAAATACGGAGGTGTTTTCAATGAATGAATTAGGAAATATAAGAATTTCAGATGACGTAGTAAAAACAATAGCTGCTAAAGCTGCAAGTGATGTAGAAGGAGTTTACAAACTTGCTGGTGGAATGGTAGATGAAGTAAGCAAAATTCTAGGAAAGAAAAGACCAACTAATGGGGTAAAAGTAGAAGTAGGAGAAAAAGAGTGTAGCATCGAAATATTTATAATTGTTGAATATGGATATCCAATCTCTGAAGTAGCTCACGAAGTTCAAAAAGCTGTATTAAAAGCAGTTTCTGAATTAAGTGGATTAAAAGTTGTAGAAGTAAATGTATATGTTCAAGATGTTAAAATAATAACTGAAGAAGTTACAGAGGAAGAAGAAGATACACAAGAATTATAATTATGAAGAGGCGTCTGAACAACGCCTCTAACTTTTATTAAAGGTGGGACTGTTATGGTAAATAAAATTCTTTTTTTTCTAGCGTGGGTAGGTATATTCATCTTATCAATAACAGGTATTGTATGTACAGTGATGCCTAATGTGATAGTAGAATTCAATCCATTGGACTCGATAAAGACAAATGTTGCAATAGTGATGGTTTGTGTAGCATATTTTATGTTGAGTATACTAAAATTATGTTCTTTATTTGAAAAAACTGGAGATTATGAAATAAAAACTGAAAATGGTAAGGTAACAATATCAGCTAGTTCTGTTATAAGTTTTATAAAAGAGTTATTATCTAAAGATAGAGAGATAAATAATATAAAAGTTTTCACAGGTAAAAAAGGTAGAAAATTTAATATTAAAATAAAACTTGATATGTTAACTGATGGAAATGTAGCTAATAAAACTACTGCTATCCAAGAAGCAGTTAAACAAAGATTATCTGAAAAAATGGGATTGGAAGTTGAAAAAATAGAAGTGCAAATTTCTAAAATTTCATTAAAATCAGGTAATGACAGCGAAATGACTACTGAAGAATAGAGGTGGATAGTGTGTTAGCAGATTTATTAGAAAAGATATTAGTAGCTCTTGTAAATAATTGGAAAAAATATTTAGGGTGTTTTTTAGGTTTTGTATTAGGAGTTTTATTGGTTGAATATGGAGCGTTAAAAACCCTATTTATTGTTATACTAAGTATAATTGGTTATAAATTGGGAGATATTAAAATTAAAAAGCAAGTTAAAAAATTTATTTTAGAAAAGATAAAAGAGGATTAGAAAGGAAAAAAATGAGTAGAAGAGTAGCCAGAGAAGAACTATTTAAGTTGGTATTTGAAGGAGAAATTAGAGAAGAGAGTACAAA
>JAUNAY010000181.1 GCA_030527385.1 Fusobacterium sp.
CTACCTCTACATATCCATTAGAAACAGATTTTAAATATATTTCTCCAAATATATTTTCATTTTTTCTATTTCTTTTAGCTAAATCATATCCTTTTATATCTAAAAGTTTCATAAGCATTTTTTCATCATTAGTATAAAAAATAGGAATATTTCCATAAATATCTTCTTTTTTAAAATTTCCACCATTTTCTAGCATAAATTCAACTAATTTAATATCTCCTGAAACTACTGCATCAAATACTGGTGTCCATCCCTCACTATTTTCTATATCTAATCTTGCTCCAGATATTACCAAATAATTGCTATACTCAAGAGGTTTATTTTTTATAAAATAACTCAATACACTTTTATTGTTACTATCTCTTTTATTAATATCTGCCCCTACTATCACTAGTTTATTTAAAATATTTAAACTTCTTACATAAAAAATAGGAGTTTTCCCATCTTCTATTTCATCTTCTAAATCTGCTCCTCTAACAAGAAGCATATCCAATGATCTTTGACTGTCATTTTCAATAGCTAACATAAGCAAGGTTTTCCCATTTTTACTTTTATAATTTATAGGAAAATTATTTGAAAAAAAACTATTTAATAAAAAAGTATTATCTGTCTCAACTGCATTTATTACTTCATCAGATACATTTTCAATATCTTTTTTATTATCTAACGTAGAACAACTAGAAAAAAATATCATAACTACACATAGATATACTAGCTTTTTCATAAATTTTACCTCTCAAGTTAATCAATATCTATTACTCTTCATTTCTTTTTTCAGCTTTTCTTCTTTCTCCCTCTTTTAGAACTTTTTTTCTAAGTCTAATATTTGTAGGAGTTACTTCTACTAATTCATCTTCAGCAATATAATCCAATGCTTGCTCTAGTGAGAATCTTCTTGGAGTAGCTAATTTAACAGCATCATCACTTCCTGCTGCTCTCATATTTGTAAGTTTTTTAGTTTTACATACATTTACAACAAGGTCATTTTCTCTGCTATGTTCTCCGACAATCATTCCCTCATATACTGGAATTCCTGGATCTAAGAATAAAATTCCTCTATCTTGAATATTATTTAAAGCATATGGTACTGTTACCCCAGGTTCAGTAGCAATTAACACACCTTTAGTTCTTGTAGGAATTTCACCTTTATATGGCTCATAGCTATAAAAAGAGTGATTTAATATTCCTGTTCCTTTTGTATCTGTTAAAAATTCATTTCTAAATCCAATAAGCCCTCTTGCTGGAACTTTGAATTCAAGACGAGTATAACCATCAGTACCAGGAGTCATAGTCACCATTTCTCCCTTTCTGCTTCCCATCTTTTCAATAACTACACCTGTATAACAATCATCGACATCTATTAAAGCCATTTCAATAGGCTCCATTTTTTGTCCATTTTCCTCTTTCATTAATACTCTTGGTTTTGAAACTTGTACTTCAAATCCTTCTCTTCTCATATTTTCAAGAAGTATAGAAAGTTGAAGTTCTCCTCTTCCTTTTACAACAAAAGCATCTGGAGCATCAGTTGCCTCTACTCTCATACTTACATTTGTTTGTAACTCTTTTTGTAGTCTTTCCCAAATGTGTCTTGATGTTACAAATTTCCCTTCTTTTCCTGCAAATGGAGAATCATTTACCATAAATGTCATAGCTAGTGTAGGCTCATCTATATCTATTAATGGTAATGCTACTGGTTCATTTATATCAGCAAGTGTTTCTCCAATATCTATATCCTCAATTCCTGCTATACAAACTATATCTCCAGCTCCTGCTTCTTGAATTTCAACTCTTTTTAATCCTTCATATCCATATAAAACAGAGATTTTTCCTCTTACCATTTTCCCATCTCTTTTTATAAGCATAACATCTTGGTTTCTTCTTACTATACCATTGTGGATTCTTCCTACTGCAAGTTTTCCAACATAGTTATCATATGCAATATTTGTAATTAAAAATTGCATTGGTTTTGTTTCGTCCCCTTCTGGATCCTCTACGTGTTCAAGAATAGTTTCAAATAAAGGTCCCATATCTGTACTTTCATCAGTAAGTTCTCTTTTTGCAAATCCACCCTTTCCTGACGCATAAATTACTGGGAACTCAAGTTGAAGTTCATTTGCATTTAGCTCAATAAATAGCTCATAAACCATATATAATACATCTTCTGGTCTTGCATTTGGCTTATCAACCTTATTTACTACAACTATTGGTCTATGCCCTTGTTCCAAAGCTTTCTTTAATACATATTTTGTTTGAGGCATAGGTCCTTCAAAAGCATCTACAAGTAATACTACTGAATCAACCATTTTCATAATACGTTGAACTTCTCCTCCAAAGTCAGCGTGTCCTGGAGTATCAACTATATTTATCTTATAGTCTTTATATCTTACTGATGCATTTTTAGAGAAAATTGTAATTCCTCTCTCTCTTTCAATATCATTTGAGTCCATTACTCTTTCTTCTACCTTTTCAAGTTCGTGGCTCCCAAATGCTCCTCCTTGTCTTAATAGACAGTCTACTAATGTAGTTTTTCCGTGGTCAACATGGGCAATAATTGCTATGTTTTTGATTTTCATTTTTCAACCTTCCTTACGGGAACTAAAAATATTTATATCCCTTTAATAAATTATTGTTTACATTACAAAGTCCTAAAAACTTATTTTCTATATCATACACTCTATATCTGCCATTATCTGCATTAAATCTAACTGTATGTCCATTTTTAAATAGAATTAAGTTTTTATCTCCAGTCAAAGTTATCTTTGGATAATCAAAGAACTCTTCAACACTACTTATAAAGCTACTATCTTCAATATTACACATCTCTTCAATAGAATCTAATGTATAAGAATTTTCAAGTTTTGAAGTTCCAACTTGTTCTCTAACTAATGATGTCATCGTT
>JAUNAY010000182.1 GCA_030527385.1 Fusobacterium sp.
GGTGCTTTAGGTTATTTTTTACTTCCATTAGATACTCTACCAGATATAACTCCATTAATTGGTTATAGTGATGATATTTTTGCATTAGGAATGGCGATTTTAAAAGTATTGCCATATATTGATGATACAGTGAAAGGGAAATCAAAAGATCAAATAAAAAAATGGTTTAAAATAAAAGATGAAGAATTAAAAAAATTTATTAGTTAGCAATAAAAAAAATAATAATAAAATAGGGCGAGATCAGAAATTCACTGATTTCTCCCTATTTTTATAATTTTATTCAACAATATCTAAATTATATAAATTATGCATTGTTGTAGGATCATACTTAAATCCTTTTATTCTTTTGTTAATTCCTATACCCTCATTTTTATAAAGTAATAGAGCAAATGGAGCTTCCTCTTGTAAAATCTCTTGAGCTTTTTTATAGTATTCTTTTCTTTTTTCAGGATCGACACTTTCTCTACCTAACTCAACAATTTTATCAAATTCTTTATTTGTATAAAAAGCCCTATTTCCTGCACCACCGTGAGAACTGCTGTGTAGTAGTGGATATAATACTATATCAGCATCTGAAGTTCCAGATACCCAACCACCTATAAGAGCTGTATGTTCTCCTTGAGCAGTTTTTTGTAAATATGTTCCCCACTCAAGAGTTTCTATTTTCATATCTATTCCAACATCTTTTAGATTAGCTTGAACTATTTGTGCAAGTTGTAATCTTATAGCACTGTCGTTACAATACAGTGTGAAACTTGGATTTTTTATTCCAGATTTTGCAATTAGTTCTTTTGCTTTTTCAGGATTATATTCATATCCTTTAACTTCTTTTGAATGTCCAAAAACATTTGGGTTTACTATTGAAGTAGCAGGTTGAGCCATACCCATAAATACAGAGTCTGCCATTGCTTGTTTATCCAGAGCATAGTTGACAGCAAGTCTAAAATCTTTATTATTAAAAGGCGGTTTTGTATTATTTAGTGTTATATATTCTGTTGAAGTTGTAGGTTCAGAGATCAATTCTAAATTTTTATTATTAGCAACTATTTCAGAATCGATAGGTGAAACTGAAAGGGCTATGTCTATTTCACCAGTTTCAAGTGCAGCTAATCTACTACTAGCTTCAACAATTGCTCTTACAATAAGTTTATCAATCTTTGCTCTTCCTTCAAAATAATCATCAAAAGCTACAAGTTCAATTTTTTCTCCATCTCCCCAATCTACAAATTTATACGCTCCTGTTCCTACTGGTTCTGTGGCAATCATTCCATTTTTAGCTTTTGTATCTCTTTCATTTAAAATAGCTGTTAATGGGTGAGCCAAACTAAATAGTAATGGACCAGAGCTATGTTTTAAAGTTAATTTGATTGTAGAGTCATCTAAAATGTCAACTTTATCAATAACATCTACCATTATTCTACTTGCTGGTTTTTCTAGCATTCTATTGATACTAAAAGCTACATCTTTAGAAGTTAAAGTGTCGCCATTATGAAATTTTACTCCTTTTTTTATCTTTATTACAAGTTCAGTAGGAGAAGTATATTCATAAGATTCTGCTAATTCAGGAACAATGTTTCCATTCTCATCTATTTTAAACAGTGTATTAAAAATTTGCTCAGTTACAAAAAGAGCAGGTATTTCATTATACATATTAGGATCGAGAGTTTTTGGTTTTGATCCTTGTGATACTACTACAACTTTTTCTTTTGGTAAATTAGATTTTTCTTCATTTTTTTCTGAAGAACAACCAAGTATTAGAAAAGCTGTAGCTAAAGCAATAGCAATTTTTTTCATAGTCATTCCTCCAATATATAAAAATATAGTATTTCGATGCTAACATAGTACTACTATATGCTTAAAATGAAAAATATATTTAATATATAGTTATTATTAAAATGAATTTTTAAAAAAATCAATAGAATAAAAAAAGCTCTCTAAATAATATTTTAGAAAGCTTTATAAAAAATTATAATCTTTTTAAAATTTTAGCAAGTTGATCAGGGCAAGATGTTCCTCTTCCTCTGCAATCAATTCCTTCAAGCTTAGCTATTGCTTCCTCTTTTTTCATTCCAAGAAGAAGATTTTGAAGTCCGTGAGTATTTCCGTCACAACCTCCAACAAATTCTATTTCAGTAATATAACCGTCACAATCTACAGTAACTCCTATTTGTCTAGCACAAACTTTTTCAGTTGAATAATAATGCATTTTACCTCCCTATAAATTAAAAATATACAAGAATCATTCAGATTTATTATACAAAATTTTTCAAAATTTGTAAATATTTTATAATTTGATTAGAAATAAAAGAAAACTTTATCTTTTAAAAAGATTTTGATATAATATGGGTATTATTATTATAATCTCTAGTTTTTAAAAGGAGGAAATATGTTAAAAAAATTTATAATTATATTAGCTGCTTTTTCAATTATAGCTTGTTCAGGAAGAGAAGCAGATATATCTCAAAAACAAAAAAGAGGTGGAATAGTTTATATTGTAAACGAAGAAAAACCATATTCTGGAATTATAACAGGCAAATATGGAAACGGACAAATTAAAATAAAAGAGACTTTTAAAGATGGAAAATATAATGGAGAACAATTTACTTATTATGATAATGGACAAGTTGAATCTAAAGCAGATTTTGAAAATGGTGTGGCTAAGGGAACTTATTATGAATATCATAGAAATGGAGAAGTTTCTTATACAGGGCAATTTTTAGATGGGAAACGTCAAGGTGAATGGAATAGATACACTGATGATAAAAAATTAATTTTAACAGAGTATTATAACAATGGAACTTTAGAGGATATAAAACAATACTTAGTCGATACTGATAAGATTAAACAAAAATTAT